>JBJORC010000081.1:0-4907 GCA_046049605.1 Bacteroidota bacterium | reverse complement strand
TAGTGACCTTCTTGTAGAGCTTAGCATCCGTCGGGAAGGTGATGTTTTTCTCTTGCGCAGTCGTGTCTACGACGACTTCTTTGGCTTTGTTGACCATATCCTTATGCAGAGCAATAGAGAGTGCAAACAGCTTTGCTATGCCATCTTCTCCGAGGCGGTGTCTAAAATGGACTAGATCACTAGCAGCGCAGGGTTGGCCCCACTGGAAAGTAGCCTCTCCGGCCAAGTACTGGTTAATAGGGGTTCTCTTGCCACATGGCTACCACACGTTCATCACTGAGGTTATAGAGGTGTTTGAGCATCAACAGGGCAGCCATTTTTCTGATGGGGTGGCTCGGCAAGCCTACCTTGCCATAGAGCGGAGCGAAGCTTCTTCTATCTTTTACCAGGGGATGACCCGGGCTTAATAGGTAGAGGGGATGTTTTGGATTGAGCTGGCAGTCAAGTAGGTTTTTAAACAGCTCGGTTTGTTGTTGATGAGGAGATTTTCCTAGCATAACGGTGATATTTTCTGCAAGGTTTTGGATTAAATTTATTCTTTCCTTGCGTTTTTTGCTACGCTATTTTGGGTAAAATTTTCAAGAAGTATCCCTTAACGCATAGTATGCAATGAAATTTCCCTTTGTTAAGGGGCGACGAATTAACAATTTCTTGCAATCTTTGTCGTGCCTTTGTAAGCGGTTTTACAACGAAGAAGTTTACTATAAAAAAGCGTAACCACGATTTTCGCGCTGCTTAGGGGCCAGCTGCGCTAGGCTCATCAACACCTGCCAAACACGGCAGAGTTTTACTTTGGCATACCAATTGCACATAATAGCATTCACGCAGTTGGTCTGCTATCATCCCCTAATTTTTGATGCGCATGCATTTTCAAAAACCTCCCTATTTCAACAGCTCATTGCTCTCAGGCCTAGCCAAAGAAGGGGCTGAAGAGACGATACAGTTGATCGTAACAGAAGAGGACGGCAAGGAAGCAGAGCAAGCAACCCCAGATACCCTGCCTTTATTGCCACTCAAACAAATGGTCTTGTTTCCGGGTTTGATTATTCCCCTGACATTACGACACCAAAAACTCATCCAACTTGTCAAAAAGGTACACCAGACGGATAGCCCACTTGGCATAGTGGCCCAAAAACATGCGCATGTAGAAGATCCTGGGGCCAAAGACATTTTCCGGGTCGGCACCATGGCCAGAGTACTGAAGGTCATCGTCTTTCCTGATGGTAACACCACCATCATTTTACAAGGCAGGCAGCGCTTTAAGATAGAGGCCATACTGACAGAAGCGCCTCACCTGTTGGCCCAGGTACATACCCTAAAAAACAGGGCTTTTAACACCAAGACAAAAGAATCCAAGGCCCTGATGCATTCCCTCAAAGAAGTGGCAAGCAACATCCTAAGCCTGAGCCCAGAAGTACCGCCCGAAGTACAGGTTGTCTTGAACAATATCAAAGACCCGGACTTTCTTACCTACTTCTTGTCCGCTAATGTCAATGCGGACGTCGCTCAGAAACAGCAGCTACTGGAGATCAACGACAGTGGAAAACGAGCAACCCTGCTGTTGCAGTACCTACTCAAGGACCTGGAGTTTACACAACTCAAAAGAGAAATTCAGAGCAAAGTACATACAGACATTGACCAGCAACAACGGGATCAGTACCTCAGGCATCAGATTAGGGTGCTACAAGAAGAACTGGGTGATAGTGAAGTAGAGGAGCTGGAAGAACTGAGGACCCAGGGTAAAAAAAAGAAGTGGCCTGAGGAAGTAGCTACTTTCTTTGACAAAGCCCTGGACAAGGCTGAACGGCTCAGTCCACACAACCCAGACTACCCCACCCTGATCAACCATGCTGAACTGTTGTTAGCATTGCCCTGGGGCACATTTACCAAAGATAATTTGAACTTGAAGCAGGCAGTCAAGACCCTAAACAAAGATCATTTTGGGCTGGATAAGGTCAAGGAAAGAATATTAGAGTACCTGGCTGTGCTGCAACTCAAGCAAGACATGAAAGGCCCTATTTTGTGTCTGTATGGCCCTCCAGGCGTGGGTAAAACTTCTTTGTGCAAATCCATTGCCCAAGCATTGAACAGGAAATATGTGAGGATATCGCTAGGTGGCTTGAACGATGAAGCAGAGATCAGAGGACACAGAAAGACCTACATCGGGGCGATGCCTGGCAAGATTATCCAGTACATCAAAAAGAGCCAAGCTTCTAATCCCATCTTTGTGCTCGATGAGATTGACAAAATCAGCGGCATGCGCGGTGACCCAGCAGCAGCGTTACTAGAAGTGCTGGATCCTGAACAAAACGATGCCTTTGTGGATAATTTTTTGGAAGTTCCTTACGACCTGTCTAAAGTCTTGTTCATTGCTACCGCCAACACATTGGATACCATCCCTCCAGCACTAAACGACAGGATGGAAATCATTGAACTGAATGGCTATACAGTAGAGGAAAAGGTAGAGATTGCAAAAAAGCACTTGTTGCCTAAACAACGCAAGGCTCATGGCCTCAAGGCCAGCGATGTAAGCGTCTATGACAGTGCCACTGCTGCGCTCATTGAAGATTATACCCGGGAGTCAGGCGTTAGGGAATTAGAACGCAAGCTAGGGGGTGTGCTCAGAAAAGTGGCCAAGGCAGTAGCCTCAGGAGAAGGCTATACAAAAAGGATTAAAAAGGGTGACCTTGCCCTGCTTTTAGGTTCAGCACCGTTCGATCGGGAGATCTATCAACGTCATGTATTGCCAGGAGTGGCTATCGGACTGGCCTGGACACCTGTGGGAGGAGAAATTCTATTTATTGAGGCCAGCTTGAACAAGGGAAAAGGAAAACTGACGCTCTCGGGGAAATTGGGAGATGTAATGAAAGAATCTGCTGTGACGGCCTTGTCTTACCTCAAGGCCCATGCTGATACCCTGGACATTGACAGCCGCACCTTTGACCAGTATGATTTGCATGTGCATGTGCCTGCAGGCGCTGTGCCTAAGGATGGTCCTTCAGCAGGCATTACCTTGTTCACAGCACTGGCCTCACTCTATACCCAACGCAAGGTAAGAGACAGGCTGGCCATGACTGGAGAGATTACTCTGCGGGGCAATGTGCTGCCTGTAGGGGGTATTAAAGAAAAAATTTTAGCAGCCAAACGGGTGGGTATCCAAGAGATCATCCTGAGCAAGAAAAATAAAAAGGATATCCAAGAAATCCATCCACGCTATATACAAAACCTATCCTTACACTATGTGGACCACGTAGAGGAAGTACTGCGGCGAGCGCTGCACTCCCAGAAGGTTAAAAATGCGCGGACCTGGCAGCTGGTCAAGGACCCAGCTCACCAACACGCTGCCCACCTTAATTATTAATGATGTACTAACACGCACTCCGTAAGATGCTAACAGAAAAAAAATACCTTACTCCCCGAGAGATTGTGCAAGCCCTAGACAAGTACATTGTTGGGCAGCAGGCGGCCAAGCGCAATATAGCCATTGCTTTGCGGAATCGCTGGAGACGAATGCACGTCTCCCCTGCTATACAAGGAGACATTACCCCCAACAACATTTTGATGATTGGCGCCACTGGTGTAGGCAAGACAGAGATTGCCAGACGACTGGCAAAACTGGCAGACGCACCTTTTGTCAAGGTAGAAGCCTCTAAGTTCACAGAAGTGGGCTACGTAGGCCGTGATGTGGAGAGCATGGTCAGAGACTTGGTAGAGCAAGCCGTCAACATGGTCAAAACGGCCAAAGAAGAAGCAGTCAAAGGAAAAGCAGCCCAACTCGTAGAAGATTTGATTCTTGATGCACTCATTCCGCCCGTTGTCCAGCCCAACAAGACGAGTAGAGACACGACCAGCATGCCATCTGAAGAGGAACCCAGCGACTTGAACCAAAAAACGAGAGAACGTTTTAGAGCAAAGATTAGAAACGGAGAACTGGATGATAGAAAGATTGAGGTAACAGTTAGCAAGCCTAGTAGCATGGGGGTGGGCATGATTGGTGGAGGCATGATGGATGAGGCTTCGATGATTAACCTGCAGGACATGCTCAGCAACATGCTCCCCAAGAAGACACGAAAAAAAAAGCTGACGATCGGGGAAGCTAAAAAGATGCTTCTGGTAGAAGAAGCGGCCAAGCTCATTGACATGGATGCGGTCAAAGAAGAAGCGCTAGAGAAGGCCCGCAACACGGGTATCATTTTTATTGACGAAATCGACAAAATAGCAGCCAGAGCTGGTCAAGGGGGTGGCCCGGACGTGAGCCGAGAAGGGGTACAACGAGATTTATTGCCCATTGTAGAAGGCAGTGCCGTCAATACTAAATACGGCACTGTCCATACTGACTACATCCTGTTCGTTGCTGCGGGGGCTTTTCATGTCTCCAAGCCTTCTGACCTAATTCCCGAACTACAAGGCCGGTTCCCCATCCGTGTGGAGCTAGACAACCTGACCCAAGCAGACTTCGTTAGTATTTTACAAGAGCCCAAAAACGCCCTGACTGCACAATACAAAGCACTGTTTGAAGCAGAGGGGGTAGAAGTAACTTTTGAAACCGAAGCCATAGAAGAGATAGCTGCCATGGCCTATCAGATCAACACAGAGGTGGAAAACATTGGTGCAAGAAGACTCCATACGGTGATGAGCCACCTGCTCAACGATTTTTTGTTTGATGTGCCAGACAAGATCAAGCCCCACGAGAAGATTCAGATTACAAAAGCCTTGGTAACCACCTGCTTAGAAAAATTGGCCCAAAGGAAAGACTTAAGTGAGTATATTCTGTGATCCTTGTTTACTTGGCATTGCTAAAAAGCTAGAGATAAGTTACACTGAGAGTATTCACCATCAGTATTTTAGCTATGCACCAACATACACCCGCTCCTCCAACGAAATGTCCACGTTGCCAATGTAAAACT
>JBJORC010000080.1:0-20067 GCA_046049605.1 Bacteroidota bacterium | reverse complement strand
TATAAGGGCTGATAGGCCTCTTGAAGGAGCCCAATGGGCCGCAAACAGGTATGTGAAAGACCAAATATGACTCCCAAAAAGAGCGGGAAACAACTAGCAACTATTCTGCAATAGTCTCAATGTATTAGCTTTGCGCCCATGAAGAACTTTATTGTTTCTGCCAGAAAATATCGCCCTGCTGTTTTTGACCATGTAGTGGGGCAGCCCCACATCACCACAACACTCAGAAATGCCATCAAAGATAAACACCTGGCACAAGCTTTTTTGTTTTGTGGCCCCAGAGGGGTAGGCAAAACAACTTGTGCCCGCATCCTGGCAAAAACCATTAATTGCCAACGAGTCACAGTAGATATAGAACCTTGCAATGTCTGCACCTCCTGCATTAGCTTTAACGATAATCGGTCCTTTAATGTTTATGAGCTCGATGCGGCTTCCAATAATTCTGTAGAAGACATTCGTGCCTTAGTAGAACAGGTCCGTTATCCGCCACAAGCAGGGCAATACAAAGTCTACATCATCGATGAGGTACACATGCTTTCTAATGCTGCTTTCAATGCTTTCTTAAAAACACTGGAAGAACCTCCCAGCTACGCCATCTTTATCCTGGCTACTACGGAGAGGCACAAAATCATTCCCACTATCCTGTCTCGGTGTCAGATATTCGACTTCCACCGTATCCAGCCCAAAGACATCGTGCAACAGTTAAAGCACATCGCTCAACAAGAAGGCATTACTTATGAGGAAGAAGCTTTGCATCTAATGAGTCAAAAAGCTGATGGTGCCCTGCGGGATGCACTTTCTATTTTTGACCTGCTTGTCACTTTTGCATCAGGTAAATCAGTATCCTTTCAGGCTACGCTCGAACACCTACATATTTTAGACCATGCATACTACTTCAAGCTTACTGATGCTTGCCTCCAATGCAACCCTGGGGCAGCGTTACTGATCTACGATGAGATTCTTAGGGCAGGCTTTGATGGACAACACTTTATTACTGGTCTAAGCGAACACTTCCGCAACCTGATGATGGGCCAAAATGTGGCTACCTTACTGCTTTTAGAAGTGGCAGATAGCGTAAAAGAACAATATCAAATCCAGGCAGCACAGGCAGGCTTAACTTTCTTGTTCGAGGCTCTCAACATTACCAACCAATGCGATTTGCACTACAAAAACAGCAACAACAAACGGTTGCATGTGGAGGTGGCTCTGATAGAGCTGGCCCATATTCAGGAAGTCGGCCAGCTAGCAGGCAGTATAAAGAATCCGTCTACGCAATTGCACAGAAAACCATCAATCCCAACCATTATTCCCAAGTCTGTCCTCGCATCACCTCAAAGAAAGGATACGGAGAAAGATAGCGAAGAGAACAAAGCTGTTGACAGTGCTTCTCCGCTGCCTGCTAAAAAGGTGAGTGCCTTACAGGAAACAATTAAGCTTCCTCAAATTGATCAACTCAAAAAAAGTTTTGATCAGCAAAAACCATCACCCTCTCCACAGCCACCCGAGCTAATAATAACCCAGCTTCCTATAACGCAGGAGGCTGTACGTAAACACTGGCACGCTTATGCCAAGAAACTCAAGACAGCTGGAAAAATGTCAGAGTACAGCCTACTCAACCAAGATATTGCCTTAGCAGACAACACCATTGTAGTGAAACTGGTAAATGCTGTACAACAAGACATCTTAGCTGGGATTAGAGAAGACCTCATGGCGTATTTGCGGAAAATTTTGCAATTTCCGTCTCTTCAACTCAAGGGTGTAGTGGTGCAACCTGAGAAGAACATCAAGCCTTACACAGCGCAAGAGAAATTTAAATATTTAGTAGAAAAGTATCCTGATTTGCGAATACTCCAAGAAAAGCTATCTCTGGAGGTACAGGACTAAATACACTATTACCGCAAGACCACCAGCTCCTTTTATTTTGATGCATTGGGCGGGTGTTCATAAGCAACGGGGATACTAGCTGGCCTAATAAAGCGCAACCATAGCACCCTGCCGGGCTTCAGGGCCACCGATTTTCGGAGCCTATTTTTGAGCAACAACGCCTCTTGCTTGATCCCATATTTCTGGGCAACGCTCCACCAGGTCTCCCCTTGCCGAACTATATGAAAATGAGCACCTGCCTTGCTCCGTTTGGGCGCGTAGTAATATACCTGCTTGGGTATTATCGAATGATTCCTATCAAGGTCATTAAACGTTAGAAATTGTGATAAAGAAATTTTACCTGCTTTGACTAGGGATACTGCACTATCTCCTGATAACGCTACCACACCGGCTATTTTATTAACCAAAGTAAGCTCTGTGTTGTCTTTTTTGTATTTCTGGGTAGTAATTGCAGGGAAGTTTTTCTCTTTTTCCCAATACTTGGCGTAGTCTATGTATTTCTTTTCTAAGGTATTCTTTTTTGCGGATGTGACCCTACATGCATACCGTTGATGAGTCATGGGAATGATGGCAACGCAAGTTGTATCGTGCGGTACCCGATGGCGTTTGAGCCACTTGTTATGATCCATGACTTGCTTTTTGTCCACACCAAACTCCTTTGCAATTTCACCCAAAGTCTTTCCGTGTACTTCTTGGTATTCATGTAAGTAAAGCTCAGGATGATTTTCTTTACCCAGTACTTTCTCAAAGGCGAATTTGTAGGCTAAGAAGTGAATGATATACATGTGGGCTTGTTGCTCTATTTTCATCGACTTAGCCCCCAGGTAGTGCTCTTTGATTAACTTCCGTGCTCCTCCCCTGCCCTCATTATAGGCTAGCAGGGCATATAGCCAATTGTTAAACTCTTGATTATGTTGCTTAAGATACTTCGCAGCAGCGCGGGTTGCCGCGGCAATGTGCATTCTTTCGTCTACGTGGCGGTCTATTTTTAAGCCCATCTCTCTAGCTGCTGGCTCTTTGAATTGCCAAAAACCTACAGCATGAGCGGTAGAAACAGCATCTGCAATAAGCTCACTCTCTTGTATGACGAGGTACTTAAAATCTAAAGGGAGATTTTCTTCTTTGAGTATTCTTTCTACAATGGGAAGGAATAGATTGGCTCGGTCTAGAAGGGTCTGGAAGTATTTTTTGCTTTTAGTAAGGCTATCTACTTTCTCTTGAATTCTTTTTTTTGCGTCTTTAGAAAGCTGCAATTTGATATCCGCAAAACGTGTGCTGGAGAGCACTTGAGGAGTAGTCCCACTTACTTGTATACTAAACGCAAAACAACAAAGAAGCAGGCATCGTTTCATTTTTTTCTCAAAATCATAAGTCCGTCTCTGATAGGCAGCAGCACGTTCGCCACACGCGGATCACGATGTACTTGGGCATTGAAATTAATAATAGCTTGCGTCCTTTTGTCTACAGGCTGGTCATTTGCTGTAAGTACTTTACCACCCCAAAGAACATTGTCAGCAATGAGAAAACCACCTGGCCTGATGCGATCCAAAACTAAATCATAATAGCGCTGATAATTTTTCTTGTCTGCATCCATGAAAACAAGGTCAAATACCTCGTCAAGCTGTGGAATAATGTCAACTGCTTGTCCAATATGGCACTTGATTTTGTGAGTTACACCAGCTTGCTCGAAGTAGCTTTTTACTGTTGCTTCCAGAGTTTTATTCTTATCAATAGTATGGAGCACACCCCCTGGCTGCAGTCCTTCTAGCAGGCACAGGGCCGAGTAGCCCGTGTAAGTGCCTATCTCAAGAATCCTAGTTGGCCGAAGCATGTGAGAAAAAGCTGCTAACACACGCCCTTGCAAGTGCCCAGCAAGCATTTGAGGCATGGGAACCTGGGCATAAGTATCCCGTTGTATTGTTTCCAACAACGGAGACGCTGCTTCGGTATGATTTTCGATATAGGCTTGGATCGCGCTATCTGTGCACTTCATCAAATCCAAGTTTGCGCAGAGATCATATTCATTACATAAACAATAGACACTTGGCCCAGGTTATTTTTTTAAGTACCATGCCTTTATTGTAGATCTCAATTTTATATTACCTGTATTCAATAGCAAGTATTTGCTGTTGTTGTGTCTTTTGTCGAGGTAAAGTGCTATCAATTCCTTTACAAAATATTCTGTAATTGCTCTTTGATCTTCTCTAATTCATCTTTCATGAGGATCACTTCTTTTTGAATCGCTGCATCATTGGCTTTGGCCCCGATAGTATTGATCTCTCGGCCTATTTCTTGTGCAATGAAGCCCAACTTTTTTCCGGCTGCTTGGAAGTTCTCCATTGTCTCCTCAAAATAAGATAAGTGGTGGGCCAAGCGTACTTTCTCCTCAGTAATATCTAAGCGTTCTAGGTAATAAATCAGCTCTTGCTCCATCCGGGTTTCATCAATGGCATGGGCAGTAATCAAAGTTTTGACACCTGTCTTCAGCTTTTCTCTGATGGCCTGTCTTCGATCTGGATCTAGCTTTTCTACCTTTTCTAGGCCTTTTCTAATAACCTGTAGATAGCCTGAAAGCTTGTTGGCCAGCACTGCACCTTCTGTCTGTCTACTCTGGTCACACTGCTGCAGAGCAGCTCGGATCGCTTTTTCAAGGACTTGTTGGTCACTCTCGTAGCCAACGTTTTGATCAGACTTGGTGATGACTTCAGGAGCTTGAATAGCCAACTGAAAAAGTGCTTGGGAGGAAGCACCTACCTCCTCTGCCAGGGATTTCAGGACATGGTAATAGTCCCTAAAGAGCACTTGGTTGATATGTGTTTGGGGCAAGGTAGCGTCTTTGCGTTCGTAGGTCACAGACAACGCTATTTTCCCCCGTTCTAAGAACACTATAGCCAAGTTTCTCCATGCGATCTCTTGTTCCGAAAATGCTTTGGGCAATCGCAGACTTATGTCGGCATGCTTGGCATTAGTGGACTTAACTTCTACACTTACCCACAGCCATTCATCTTTATAATCGGATTTTCCGTAACCTGTCATCGATTTAATCATGGTATCATTGCTTAAGGGTGATGTGTCGCACTACATTCCGTAAGTCAGGCCTTGGGTTATACTCAAGGCGCCCCTCGGCAGTCTTAGGTACTCTTAACAAAGCCCAACCCTGCTAAGCTGTACTTCTAGAGGCAATGCTTTTTGCAACAACAGATGCTCAACAAAAATTTTTGCAAAGTACGGAGCCAGTGATACACCTTTGGTACCCAGACCATTAAAAATGCCTACCTGGGGATACCGAGGGTGTAAGCCTATCAAGGGCCTTCTGTCAAAAGTGGCTGGGCGAATACCTACCCGTTGCTTGCGTACAGTGTAAGCCAGGCTAAATGTCGTGCGTAGCTTTTCTTCCAATATTCGCCTTGCTTTTTCCGTAGGCCTCAATGATACATCTTGCCAATCATAAGTAGCCCCCACAACAGCTTGGTTGCCTGTTTGAGGCAGCACAAAAACTTGTCTATTATAAATCACCTTAATAGGTTGGTGAAGTGACACCAGAATTAGTTCTCCTTTCACCAGCCGAAAGGGTAAAACACTGAAAAAAGGATTCTTTTTAGCGTGTGGGCCTTCGCAAAAAATAACCTGACGGGCCTCTATACTTTGATAGCTTACATGATTATCAAGGCGTATGCGGTCATAAAAGAAATCGGATTCTACGTATGAATCTTGGGCTTCCAGATAAGTCCGAGTGGCCTCTAGGAAGCTCTTTACATCTAAGTAGCCAGATTGATTGAGCACAATCCCACCGTATTGATACACCATGTTTTCTTGGTGAAAGGTAGTTTCTGCTACTTTTTCTACAAAATTGGTACAATTTTCTTGCACATTCCTTTTCAGCCATTCAGCACGCTCTTGAGCTGTTAAAAATGGGCGGAAAATAGGCATAGGGTGCAAAAATTGTGCTCCCAAAGTTTGTGCTGCTTCTTGATAAAATCTGGTGAGATACGGAAATAACGCTTCTGCAAGCCAGGTTTTTACCATAGCCCTACCTGTGATTGGGTTGTAGATCCCTGCAGCAACACTAGAAGAGATATTGTTTTTCCTGTTATTGATAACAAGAATGCTTTTACCGTGCTTCAGCAACTGCAAAGCAAGCACTGATCCGGCAATCCCTTGCCCTACAATAAGAAAGTCCACCATATTGCATGTCTAGGAGCCAGCGGTTGCGCGTAACCAAAAAAATAGGGGCTGCCTACAAAGAGTATTGATTTACCCCCCCCAGGTGAAAGAGCAATATTGAGAGGAAGGGTAAGATACGGTTCTCCTTGAGTTCTCTATCTCTCAATATTTTCCAACAATCGTAGTAAGGAGGCGTCTGTGTTGATCGTTTTTATGTACACTGAGACCTTTGCATGGTGCAGAATGCTTTAAACGCCTATTTTTTGGGTTAACGAGAAAAATTTCAGTATAATGCTTTGAGCTTATACCACTGTTTTGGCATAAACTAAGAAACCTGCTATCTAGATTCAACGGTTGAGAATGACATACAACTATCAAAATATGCCCTAATTACTGAATTGACCATGCAAAGGTCTCACACTACAAAAGTTGAGTAGCCCGTAGGGGAATCGAACCCCTGTTTCCAGGATGAAAACCTGACGTCCTAACCCCTAGACGAACGGGCCAGTATAGCCGTTCCAAATATAGCTACCTGACATTCTTTTTCAAATTCTGATTGTGTACCTTGGCAGCCCAGGAGATGTGGCACGGAGCTTATACTAAAAAATTGGCGGGGGCGTAAGTACCTCAAAACGTGGTACTGGGGGTTTGCTATTGTGTACTTCTTAGCTAGCCTCCCAGCTTCAAATTATCTCGATTCAGGACATACGCTTTTTTAATGATGAGACCTCAAGTAGCTATCAATGGGTTTGGAAGAATAGGTCGACTGAGCTTGCGAGCCTTGCTGCAACAAGACCAGGTAGAAGTTGTGGCCATCAACGACCTGGCGGATGCCGCCACCCTAGCATACTTGCTGAAGTACGATTCCAACTATGGGCCCTTTCCAGGCGAAGTCATTTATCAGGGAACTCACCTGGTGGTAAGAGGCAAAAAGATTCAAGTGTATGCTGAACCTGACCCCAAAAAATTGCCTTGGAGAGATTTACGTATCGACACCGTATTGGAAGCAACAGGTAGGTTCACAGACGAAGAAGGAGCCAGCAAGCACCTCACCGCAGGCGCGAAACGTGTTGTCATCTCTGCCCCTGCCAAAGGCAATATACCTACGGTAGTTTTAGGTGTGAATGAGCATATTTTACAAGGAAACGAGTCGATTATTTCTAATGCCTCTTGTACTACCAACTGCTTAGCCCCCATGGCCAAGGTGTTGGACGAACACTTTGGCATTGAACAAGGCTACATCAATACCATTCACGCTTATACGGCCGACCAACGGCTGCAAGACGCTCCCCATAAAGATTTACGCAGGGCTAGAGCAGCTAACAAATCTATTATCCCTACCACAACTGGTGCAGCCCAAGCAGTAGGCTTGGTATTGCCACAACTACAAGGCAAGCTTGACGGTATATCCACTCGTGTTCCTGTATCCGACGGGTCGATGACAGATTTTACAGTTTTGCTTAAGCAAGCACCTACCAAAGTAGCTATCAACCAGGCCATGCTAGCAGCTGCTCAGGGCGCCCTCAAGGGTATCTTGGCCTATACAGAAGATCCTATTGTATCGATAGATATTGTTGGCAATCCACACTCCTGTATTTTTGATGCACAGCTTACTGCTGTTCAAGGGAATTTGATAAAGGTGGTGGGCTGGTATGATAATGAAGGGGGGTATGCACATCGTATTGCTGATTTGATTGGCCAGCTAAGCTATTACACCACTGATTCCAAGCACAGTCTAGGCAAAAAGTCGGGCTTGCATCACCTCATCTAAGGTGATTTCAAAAAATGCTTTATGGATGTCAAGGAACGCCTCGTGACCTGGCGTTATCTTGACATAATTCCCATCTTCTTGCATCAAATAACTGTTAACATTGTCTCGCAAGTCATAAGCTAGGATATTAATCACCTGTTGTTTGAGAACAGGGCTCTTAATAAGAAACAAGGATTCAATACGTCTGTCAAAGCTTCTAACCATGATATCAGCACTGCCAACGTATACCTTGACATCGCCTTGGTTGTGAAAGTAGAAAATGCGGGCATGCTCTAAAAAGTTACCTACAATAGAGCGCGCTGTGATGTTGGTGCTTAAGCCAGGCTTTTGAGGTATCAGACAGCAAATACCCCTTACAATAAGTTGAATGGGCACGCCAGCTTGTGAGGCTTTGTACAACTCTTCAATGGTAGCTTCATCCTCCAGTGCGTTTACCTTGATAACAATGCCACAAGGTAAACCTTGCTGCGCATTTTGAGCCTCTTGACGGATCATGCTAGTGAGCTGATTACGGATGCTGAGCGGTGCTGTGATAAGATTTTCATAGGTTTGGGGCATTGAGTGGCCAGTAATGACATTAAAGAATTCTGAAACATCATTGGCATATACCTCGTCTGTAGTCATCAAGCTGATGTCAGCATATCGTTTAGCAGTTTCTTCGTTATAGTTACCACTAGATAGGTGTACGTAGCGGGTAATGCGATCGTCTTCTCTACGAACGACCATCATCATTTTGGCATGGGTCTTGACACTGTTCACGCCGTAGATTACAAAACAGCCTGCTTTCTCTAGCCTCTTAGCTTCTTTCATGTTATACTCTTCATCAAAGCGGGCTTTTATTTCAATGAGTACGGATACGTTTTTACCATACTCTGCAGCCTTGCTCAAAGCTGCGGTGACAGCCGATTCTTGGGCCAAGCGGTAGATGGTCATTTTGATGGCCAGCACATAAGGATCTTCGGCAGCTCTTTCGATAAACTCAACTACTAGGTCAATGCTGTTGTAAGGATGATGGAGTAGGATATCCTGCTGTTTCAGAACTTCAAAGAGCTCACCACCATGCTGGACGGGACAGGAAATTAGGGGGACTGGTAGTTGGCTTTTAGAGTCATTTTGCTGCACAAGTTGCTGTAGTCCCGTAAGGTCCATGAGGCTTCGCGCAGGAACTTGAAACACATTGTCTTGATCAATATTCCACCTGGTTTTTAACCGATCTACCAGCCATGGATCGTGGTTACCTTCTATCTCTAATCTGACTACCCTCCCTTCGTTTCTTTTTTTGAGCTTTCTTTTGAATTCCTCCACAAAAGAAGATTCTATGTCATCGCTCTCTTCAAGCGAGAAATCTCCATTACGGATTATCCTAAAGAGCGTGACAGAGAGAATAGCTATATTCCTGAAAAGCATAGACAGGTGCTCCCGTATAGCTTCCTCGATAGGTACAAAGACGGTGCTATGGCTACGGTTAAGTCTATAAAAACGCGACAGGTTCTGAGGTAGTTGGACAAAGGAAATTTTTTTGTTGTCCTTTTTTTCAGCTAGGTTGTGCGTGACGACGCCGAATACTAGGACTTTATTCATCAAAGCTGGGAAGACATGCCGGCTGTCAAACACCATGGGCGTGAGCATCGGAAAGATTGCTTTTTTAAAATAATTCTTGAGCCGATCTTGCTCTTGCAGGTTGAGGGTGGCTATGCTTTGGACAAACGAAAAATGGTTTGCTTCGCATAAAGGGTTCACTTTTTGAAGAAAGTAATCGTGCTGCTTTTGAAAGGACTTTCTGGCTTCTTTGAGCAGTTTGTCTCGGAAAGGAACCACGTGCAAGCCCAGCTTATTGGGCCACGTCCGGTTGTAATCAATGTAGTTGTACAGGCTGCCTATTCTTACCATGAAAAACTCATCTAGGTTAGAAGCACTGAGATACAAGAATTTAAGCCATTCAAAGATTGTTTTTTCTGGGTCTCCTACCTGGTCTAATACGCGCTCATTGAACTTCAGCCAGCTCAGGTCTCTACTGAGGTAGCGTTCTGGCAGCATAGGTAGTGTTGGTGATTTCTGTGCAGTGTTATTGTCTTTGACCATCCACTAGACATCAATTTTAGCGTATTTAGAATGCTTTTCGATGAAGCTCTTTCTGGGGGCTACTTCATCGCCCATGAGCGTAGAAAAGAGGTGGTCTGCCTCTGCAGCCGAGGCTATGGACACCTGCTTGAGATTCCGTTTTTCAGGGTCCATCGTAGTCGTCCATAGCTGGTCTGCATTCATCTCTCCCAGCCCCTTATAGCGTTGTAAATTAACAGCATCTACTTTCCCGTCTTGGGACAAGGCTTTAGTCGTAGCTTCCCGTTCTTCCTCTGTCCAACAGTAACGCATTTCTGAGCCTCTTTTTACAAGATAAAGGGGGGGGAGTGCAATGTAGAGATATCCTTTTTCGATCAGTGTCCGCATATACCGGAAAAAGAACGTCAGGATCAGTGTACGGATGTGGCTGCCGTCTACGTCTGCATCGGTCATGATCACGATCTTATGGTAGCGCAGCTTATCAGTATTCACAGCCTTGGTATCTTCTTCTGTCCCAAAAGTTATTCCTAGGGCAGTAATCATGTTTTTTATTTGTTCGTTCTCATAGATTCTATACTCTTGTGCCTTTTCTACGTTCAAAATCTTGCCCCTTAGGGGCAAAATAGCCTGGTATCTCCTATTCCTACCTTGCTTGGCAGTGCCTCCTGCTGAGTCCCCCTCAACAAGAAAAAGTTCACACACAGCCGGGTCTTTGTCAGAGCAGTCAGCCAGCTTTCCAGGCAAACCGCTCCCTGTAAGTACATTCTTGCGCTGTACCATCTCTCGGGCTTTGCGCGCAGCCTGACGTGCTTGGGCTGCCAGAATTACTTTAGAGACGATGGTCTTCGCTTCTTTGGGATGCTCTTCTAGGTAGTTCTGGAGCACCTCACTCAAGCAAGTATCTACCGCACCAATCGCCTCGGCATTGCCTAGCTTGCTCTTGGTTTGTCCTTCAAATTGCGGTTCAGCTATTTTGACAGAGATAACAGCGGTCAACCCTTCTCTAAAATCATCACCCGCAATTTCTATCTTGGCCCTTTCGAGCAGCCCGGATTTTTCTGCATAGCTTTTGAGGGTGCGAGTCAGTGCTCTTCTAAAACCCGATACATGCGTGCCCCCCTCAATGGTATTGATATTATTGACATAGGAAACAACTGTTTCTGAGAAAGAGGTATTATAACTCAAGGCAGCCTGTACGAGAACACCATTCTTCGCTCCTTCTACAAAGATAGGATCGGGAATGAGCTTCTCCCGCGTATTGTCCAGGTAGGCCACAAACTCCTGCAGTCCTCCTTCTGAATGGAAGGTTTCTTTAGCTGCGCTGCCTTGCTCATCTTTTTCACGCAGGTCTTCCAAATGAATCGTAAGACCCGCATTGAGATATGCCAACTCCCGCAGTCTAGAAGCAATGGTGCTGTAGCTGTAGATCGTTTCAGTGAATATGGTAGCGTCTGGCTGGAAGTGGATGGTTGTGCCTGTTAGGGTTGTGCTCCCCACCTCCTTGACATCGTACAGGGGTGTTCCTTTTTGATACTCCTGCTGATGTACTTTTCCATTTCTATGTACCGTAGCGGTTAGATGCGAAGAGAGTGCATTGACACAAGAGACACCGACTCCGTGAAGGCCGCCAGAGACTTTGTAAGTGTCTTTATCAAATTTACCCCCAGCATGCAGCACGGTCATGACGACCTCTAGCGCAGACCTTTTTTCTTGAGCATGCATGTCTATTGGAATACCTCGGCCATTGTCAGTAACAGTGACCGTATTGTCTTCGTGAATCTGTACCTTGATGTCGGTGCAATATCCCGCCAGTGCCTCATCAATGGCGTTGTCCACTACTTCCCAAACAAGGTGGTGAAGCCCTTTGGCACCTATATTGCCGATGTACATGGAAGGCCGCTTGCGGACTGCTTCTAGGCCTTCTAGTACTTGTATATTCTCCGCTGAGTAGTTGCTAGTATCTCTTGCTGCTTCTTTCATGGTAGTGATTTAAACACTGAAAAGTACGTAAATTTCTTCGATTTTTTGTTATCCGCTACAGGGATTACCCCTGGTTTTGGCGCTAATTCTTTGATTAGATGCTGAAGCACTTTGGTGGGCAGCTTCACAGGGATCGGTAGAATTTGAGCAAGAGACGTCGATTCAAGGAGCAATGCTCCTCTAACAACAGAGTCCCTTAGAAATGGTCCCTCGGAACCGATGTACTGGCACCATTGGCTTTGCTAGATTGTGTTACAGTATCAAAGGTGCTGTAGCGGGTATCAGAGAAGCCGGGGAGTTCATGGTCAGCAAATTTGGTGTACTTGCCAATAAACCTGAGCACTACACTATCTAGTGAACCATTGCGATGTTTGGCCACAATCACTTCGGCCATCCCCTGTGTAGGATTCCCTTCTTCATCTTCGGTCATACCATAGTATTCAGGCCGGTACAAGAACAACACCATGTCTGCGTCCTGTTCGATAGAGCCTGACTCTCTGAGGTCTGATAGTTGTGGCCTTTTATTACCCCCTCGTGTTTCTACAGCACGGCTCAGTTGAGAGCCAACGATGACCGGCACATTCAGCTCTTTGGCTATACTCTTGAGCGAACGGGAGATAGACGCAATCTCTTGCTCACGGTTGCCTGCCCCCTTGATTGACTCTCCTGACATGAGTTGCAGGTAGTCGACAGCAATGAGCTGAATGTCGTGCTTGGCTTTGAGCCTTCTGCATTTAGCACGCAACTCAAAAATGGACAAAGCTGGTGTGTCGTCAATGTAGATGGACGCTTGCGAAAGCTGTGAGGTTTTATGGATCAGCTGCTCCCATTCATGGTCAGCGAGATTCCCTTTCTTGATCTTTTCACCTTCTAACACTGCTTCTGCCGAGATAAGCCTATTAACGAGTTGCAAAGAAGCCATTTCTAAAGAAAAGATGGCTACGGGATAGCCATGATCTACAGCAGCATTACGCAAGGCAGAGAGCAAAAAAGCTGTTTTACCCATGCCCGGTCTGGCGGCTACAATGATTAGCTCAGCTTTTTGCCAGCCTGATGTGATGCTGTCCAGGCCTGTAAAGCCACTTGGAACACCCGTCAAACCATCTTTTTGCTGCCTTTTTGTCTCTAGGTCTTTAAATGCCTCTCCTAGCAGCGAACGCATGTTGCTGTAGTTTTTACGAATATTGGAGTCCGTAACTTCAAAAAGTGCCTGTTCCGCCTGGTCTAAAAGCTCAAATATATCTTGCGTATCCTTGTACGCATTTCTTTGCATCTCCGTAGCAATAGCAATTAATTCCCGCTTAATGGCGTATTCCAAGATTGCCCGGGCATGGAACTCAATATTGGATGCAGAGCTAACGCGGGTAGTAAGGGAAGTGACGTAATAAGAGCCGCCAACAAACGTGAGCTTATCGTTCTTACGGAGCTGATTAACGACTGTACGTAGGTCAATAGGTGCTGCGTCGTTAAACAGTTGGACAATAGCTTGATAAATCTCTTGGTGTGTTTCTTTGTAAAAGCTCTCTGGTTTGAGAATATCAATGACTGTAGTGAGTGCATCTTTTTCCAGCATCAGTGCACCCAAGACGCTTTCTTCAATGTCCAGGGCTTGTGGAGGAAGTTTAGCGAGTTTATCTACCGCTTGAAGAGCATGTGGCACTCGAAAGGAAGAATTTCCTTTTTTAGATAGTAAGCTTTTCGTTTCCATGCCTGCAAATGTATTCCTTATCAGGGCACATCTTTCCACATCTTATGAACAAGCGTAGTCCACATAGGGTGTTTTTCAAATCCCTAAAAAGCCACTAGATTTACCGTCGAGGGAGTTCGTGTTTGGGATGACTTTCATATGATAGTGGACATCTACCACTGCACAAGCAATAGACACAATGACAATACACTTGATTGGTGTGGGTGAGCGCATTATGGGTGACCTGGCATCGACTTTGTATCAGCAGGGACATAAAATAACGGGGAGTGATGTGTCTTTTTCTAAATACACTTTGCATGATCCAGCCAATGTGGCGATAGTGCCTGAACGACCGGGCTGGTTTCCGCAAAAGATTCAACAAGATTTAGAAAAGGTGATTGTGGGCAGGAAAGTCCATCCAAACAATCCAGAGCTACAAGCAGCGCAACGGCTTGGTCTGCCCATCTGTTCTTTCCCTGGGTACATCCATGACTATGCGCGTGACAAACAGCGTATTGTAATTACAGGAGGTCAAGAAAAAACCTTACTCTGTGTTTTGGTGTTGCATGTTTTAGAGCATTTGCACAGAGCGTTTGATTATGTGGTTGACTCATCTACGCTAGAAACTAGTGTACAACTCAGCAAGGCACCGATTATTATTCTCGAGGGTGACGTAAGCCCCTCCTCTCCTATTAACTCGACACCACAAAGCTTGTGCTACCAGCACAATATGGTCCTGATCGGTGGTATTGATTGGGAGAGCGGTCATGTGCCTCCCACACCAGAGACTTACTTAAAGCAAGTAACAGCACTGGCAGATGCTTCGCCCAAAGGGGGAACACTGATTTATTACGATGAGGACAGCCTTGTTAGGGCTATTGGTAGCAAAGAAAGAATCGATGTAAAAAGGGTCCCCTACCAAACTCATCCTCATCGATATGATGATCGACAAGCGTATTTAATAACACCACAAAAAGACATTCCTTTCCCATATGCTGATGCAGCATCTATGGGTGCTGTAGCCGGTGCTCAGCAACTTTTGCGCAACTTAGCTGTCCAAGACCAGCAGTTTTATGCGGCCCTCGCGACGTTCTTTGTAGACTGAGCCGAAGGCATCACAACGTACTTGGTAACCCGTATTACTCATTCCTCATCATCTGATCTATGTTTTAAATGCAACTGAACTTAAAGAAGCCATTAGCTTTTTTCGACTTAGAGGCTACAGGTATCAATATCATCCATGACCGCATCGTCGAAATTGCAATTATCACAGTAATGCCCAGCGGAGAGCAGCTGACTTTTGTTAAGAGGATCAATCCAGAGAAAGCTATCCCACCAGAAGCAAGTCTGATTCACGGCATCTATGACAGTGATGTGAAGGATGCTCCCAGCTTTAAACTGATTGCCAAAGAATTAGACAAGTTCTTACAAGGCTGCGACCTAGCGGGTTTCAATGTCTTGCGCTTTGATATTCCCATGCTCACGGAGAGCTTTTTGCGTGCAGGGGTAGATTTTAAGATGGAACACAGACAAGTAGTAGATGCACAAAAAATTTTTCATTTGATGGAAAAGCGGAACCTAACTGCTGCTTACCAATTCTATTGCCACAAAGCGCTAGCAGAAGCGCACAGTGCTATGGCTGATACAGAGGCCACCTTAGCTGTACTAAAAGCCCAAATAGCACGTTATGAAAACCAGCCTGTTACAGACCACACAGGGCGTACAGTAGGTATTATTAAGAATGATGTGACCAAGCTTCATGCCCTAACAACTGCTCCTACACTGGATTTTGCAGGCAGGATGGTTTACGATCCACACGGGAAAGTAGTATTCAATTTTGGAAAGCATAAGGGAAAATCTGTGGTACAGGTCTTACAACAAGAGCCTTCTTACTATACCTGGATCATGAAGGGTGATTTTGCACTCGATACCAAACACAAGCTGACCCAGATTAAGCTGCAAGCACAAAAAGAAAGCTTGAGTTAAAATTACTGAGTTGACGGCCTAGGAAGCACTTTCAATAAGGCAACGCATTTTTTGACTGGGATGCTCTCTTATCGCTACGATGCTGATGGCACACAATAAATAAAGTGCAAGGGATGATCACAGCAGCCCCCAAGTAGCTATGCCTTCCAGGCATTTCCTGAAAAACCAGATGCCCCACCCCCATAGACGTCAGCAGCTCTAGATAGCGCAAAGGTGCTAGTGACGAAACACTGGTCAGCGCAAAGGCCTTGAGCAAAAGGTACAGGATTAGGTTACTACCTATACCTAAAACCAAGAGCCATAGTAACGCGCGCCCTGTAGGGATAGTTTCAGTATATATAGCCGGCAAAACCAGCAATATTGTAGCCGCAAGCGTGGAGTAAAAAAGCATGCACAACATCGGTTCTTGGGTAACGTACTTCTTATTGATGACATCCAGCAGACCGAACACTCCAGCTGCCAACACAAAAAATAAAGAAGTGTTATAGAAAGACCAGTAGCTTGGCTGCAAGACTAGCACAATCCCACCAAAACCTACTAGCGTAGCCACCCACATAGGCCAAGTAACACGCTCCCTCAAAAAGATAGGTGCTAGCAAGAGCACAAAGATGGGCACCGTAAAACTCATGATGGTAGCTGTAGCAATAGGTGCGCCCTTGACACCATGACTCCACAAACTTATGGCTACAAAAAGTAGTCCACCTCGCATAACATGCAGCAAAGGTCTACGGGTCTTAAATGATACTTGGCCTTGGTAAAGCATGCAAGGCAGTAAGGTCACTGCACCAAAGAAACACCGGAAAAACGCCACTTGCCAAGGGCTCATGTAGGCGCCAAGATGTTTCGTGATAGCATCGTTGCCACAGCTAACAATGAGACTCAGTACAAACCACACTACGGCTTTGAGGTACTTTGCAAGTGACCTGTCCATTGTTGTCTTAACTTATTTACTGCGTGCTGCAGCATGAGCGGCTGAAAGACGATGTTGATGGAAGGACCGAGTAATCCACCCACCACCTACTACATCCTCCTCTTCATAGAAGACAGCAGCTTGGCCTGGTGCTACGGCATGTACGCCTTTGCCAAAAAAAACCTTCATGGTATCTCCCGCTTGCTCAATCACGGCCGGAGTGCCTGGGTCATTATAACGCACCTTGGTAACGGTATCCAGCTTGTGGCCTTGCAGGTCAGCGTACTTAGCCATATTCAACTTGCTTACATACATACCATCTCTGGACAATGCATCAAACGTACCAAGCACCACCTGGTTCTGCTCTTTCCGGATTTCTATGACGTATACTGGATAACCTAGTGCAATACCTAATCCCTTCCGCTGCCCAACAGTATAAAAAGGATATCCCTCATGCTGGCCAACGACAGTACCATCCTCTAGGACAAAATCCCCCCCCTTCACTTGTTCCTCTAGGCCTACCACCCTACGCTTGAGAAAACCCCGGTAGTCATTGTCAGGAACAAAGCAGATTTCGTATGACTCTGGTTTGTTAAGCAAGTCTTTGAAACCCCTTGCCTTGGCAAAAGCACGTATCTCAGGCTTGGTCAAGCTACCTAAAGGCAACAGCGTTCTGCTTAAACTGGCCTGAGAAACTCCCCAAAGCGCGTAAGATTGATCTTTGTTGCGGTCTTTTCCCTTGGAAATGATGTAGCGGCCATTTTCTTCACGCACCTTAGCATAATGGCCAGTAGCAATGTGTGCACAATTAAGCTTATCTGCCCGCCGGAGCAAGGCATCCCACTTAATGTGTGTGTTGCAAAGCACGCATGGATTGGGCGTTCTGCCTGACAAATACTCTGCAGTAAAATGGTTAATAACAGAATCTCCAAACTCCTCTCTTATATCCAAGATCAAGTGTGGAAAACCTAGTTCAACAGCAATATTGCGCGCATCGTTGATCGAATCTAGGCTACAACAACCGGTTTCTTTCTTGCTGCCACCACTGTTCGCGTAGTCCCACGTTTTCATCGTAAGTCCTACCACTTCATAGCCTTGCTCATGCAGCATCACTGCAGCTACGGAGCTATCTATGCCACCACTCATGGCTACCAATACACGTTTTGTACTCATGTATAACTTGTTAAACTGTTCGGTTGCCCCCAATATACTACTTTTGTCCTCACACGGGCACTGAAGTGACCCGCATCACAGAAGCTATGCTGCTGAAAACCATTGTCAAAATTAGTTCCGTCAATAACTTGAGCAATGCTCGGTATTGTGCAAGCATGGGAGTAGCGATGATGGGATTTTTGCTAGACCACGGAAACGCACACTACGTTGATACCGAGCAGTTCAAGTCCATTACTCAGTGGATCAAGGGAGTGGCTCTGATAGGAGAACTCAGCACTACCGATCCAGCAATTATTCACCACACACTTGACCATTACACGCTAGATTACTTACAGCTGAGCCACCCTATAGCGTTGCCTAGTATTGCCAGCTTGGATATTCCTGTCTTACTCAAGCTCAGCCTTCATGGCAACGAGGTGCTGGCATCACTGCAAACACTCATGGATACTTATGCACCGTATGTCAAGTATTTTTTGCTTGAAGCTGCATCCCCCCATGAAACTACTATCGCCTCTTTACAACCTGCCATCAACTGCCTGGCTAACAGTTTTCCTATCTTACAAGGCTGCCACGTATCTGCAGCAACCCTTCCCCATTTACTTAGCACCCAACTTCAGGGCATTGCCTTACAAGGGGGCACAGTAACCAAGACTGGCTATGAGGAGTTCGCTCCACTGACTGATGTGTTAGAGTACCTAGCCATAGAGAGGCGTTAAGTAACAGCAAGTTCTTTCGAAGGAACTTGCCTCAAGTCGTTGTGGCACTCGCCACAACGCCCATCTTACAGAACTTTGCCAGGCGCTGCTTGATGCGTTTCTCAGGAGAGAGCTTGCCAAGGACCTTGAGTTGCCTAGAGATTTCATCTTTGACTATTGCCGCCATCCCTGAGGGGTCCCTGTGTGCACCACCCAAAGGCTCCGGGATAATGCCATCAATTAGATTTTGTGCTAGCATGTCTCGGGCAGTCAACTTTAATACTTCGGCTGCTTGCTCTTTATAGTCCCAGCTTTCCCAAAGGATCGAGGAGCATGATTCTGGTGATATCACCGAGTACCATGTATTTTCCAACATCAGTACCCGATCTCCAACGGCAATGCCCAGCGCGCCCCCAGAGGCACCCTCGCCAATGATGATGCAGACAATAGGCACACGCAGGGAAAACATTGATTGGATGTTGTGTGCAATGGCCTCAGCTTGTCCGTGTTCTTCTGCTTCCAGACCAGGATAAGCCCCTGGTGTATCAATGAACGTAACAATAGGTTTGTTAAATTTTTCTGCCAGCTTCATGAGTCGCAGGGCTTTTCTATATCCCGCCGGGTTGGCCATGCCGAAATTTCTCGCTTGCCGCTCTTTCGTATTTCTTCCTTTCTGGTGTCCAATAAACATGATGGTCTCTCCTGCTACCTTGCCCAACCCACCTACCATTGCTTTGTCATCTCCCATCGCACGATCTCCATGCAGCGCAATGAACCCTTCGGTAATATGGTTGAGGTAGTCAAACGTGTAGGGCCGCTCAGCATGGCGCGACAGCTGGACACGTTGCCAACGTGTTAGGTTCTGGAAAGTGGTTATTTGCAGGGATTTGATCTCTTGCTCCAGCTTCTGAATAGCCCTAGTCAAGCTACTAGCCTGCTTCTGAGCCACCTTCTCCTTCATAGAGGCAAGCTTTTCCTCAAGTTGTGCAATGGGCTTTTCAAATTCTAGGTGCATGTGTCAAACATTTATACACCCAAAACTAAAATGTGTTTTGTCACTAACCTAGCTTCTCCGTTTAAAGTTCATAGCGGATAATTGATGGGTTTGCTTGCAAAGCGACAAGAATTCCCTAATTTTGTTTTCCTTCCTGGGTGTTACAACCATTAGCGAGTCGACATTTCATGCTGGTCCGGTAGTTCAGTTGGTTAGAATGCCTGCCTGTCACGCAGGAGATCGCGGGTTCGAGTCCCGTCCGGACCGCTTCCTTATTAATCCCCCTGATCATTGATCGCTTTTCTCGAGTGCTTCTCTTCGGTTGATCGATGTCTTGCTCGTTGACCGGAGTAGCCCCTGCAGATCTACTGTGGTAGTACCACAGTAGGCTTTGGAATCACGCTCTGCTGTTCCACAACGTTAATCCTACTATCATGCCGTGACCTTTGCACGGTGTATTGTAATTTTGGAAGACTTTAGTAATCCTGCGTATGTTGGACGTCAAGACATTAACCCCCTATTTCATGATCGAAGAGCAAGTAACAGACAGTTTTGTAAGGGTAGATGTTAGCAGAAAAACAAGAAAGAGCAAGTCCTTGCATCAAATCAGTACTGGGATGTGCCTACTTTTTTTAGCCACTGCTGTCAGTGGCTGCGCCAAGTCTGATAGTTACAGGATGGAGATGGATCAGGGACCCGCAGAGAGGAAGCTTGCAGGGGAGAAGCGAACAAGAAGCCAGGCATGGCCTTCTGACAGCATAG
>JBJORC010000079.1:0-5352 GCA_046049605.1 Bacteroidota bacterium | reverse complement strand
TTATAAGGGCTGATAGGCCTCTTGAAGGAGCCCAATGGGCCGCAAACAGGTATGTGAAAGACCAAATATGACTCCCAAAAAGAGCGGGAAACAACTAGCAACTATTCTGCAATAGTCTCATATTGTGAAATACTCTTTGTACATCATCATGATCTTCTAACGCGTCAATCAGCTTTGTTACTTTGGCCGCAGCATCCCCATTCAAGGTAACAGATGTATTAGGAATATGTTGTAATGTGGCATCATCAATGGCTATTTGCATTGCCTCTAGCCCTTGCTGTACCCGCCCAAAAGTTTCTAAAGAACAGGTGATGCGAAAGTATCCTGCTTCAGGCTCAATAGCTTCTGCACCTGCTTCAATCATAGCCAGAGTCAATGCTTCTTCATCGGTCGCTGCTTCCTTCTTAACGGTGAACACACCTTTTTTATCGAATAGAAACGCCAGCGCATTGCTCTTGCCCAGGCTACCACCATATTTAGTAAAAATAGCCCGAACAGCAGCCACGGTACGATTCAGGCTATCTGTCATACATTCTACAACCACGGCCACACCATGTGTTGCATGACCTTCGTAAGTCACCTCTGTGTAAGTAGCTGCTTCCCTGCTATTCCCCCTTTTAATAGCACGATCGATGTTGTCTTTGGGGAGGTTGGCACTCTTGGCATTTTGAATAGCAAGCCTTAGTCTAGGATTGCTTTCAGGCATAGCACCTCCTTGCTTGGCAGCCATGGTGATCTCTTTAACCAGTTTGCCAAACAATTTGCCTCTTTTAGAATCATTAGCACTCTTACGGTGTTTGATATTGGCCCACTTACTGTGTCCTGACATGACTATATCCTTCTGTAATACTTGGCTAAGCAGTCTGCCCTTACCGAGCAAAAACGTTAAGTAAAACTCCCAATAATACCAAACCTACGCCTAGTAATTTGAGTTGAGGGAGTGCTTCGTCTAAGAATAGGTAGCTAAACAACAAGGCATAAATGACAGTGATATAAGCGGTGGCTGAAACGAGGGCTAAGGGGCCAAGCTGATAGGCCTTGACAGCATAGTAGTGCGCCATGTACCCCAACACGCTGATGGCACTCAGAATAACCCAATCTTGGACCTGCAGTCTCACGAAGTTGTACAACACGTAAGTACCTGTTAGGGGTACAGTGACCAAATATGAATAGAAAGTCACTACCAGTGGATGCTCCGTGTGTTCTATCTTCCTGACGATGCTATTGGCTAGCCCCCTAGAGAACGAACCAGCCAAGCCACTGAAGGTATACCAAGAAGCTTCTGTCAGTGAAAAACCATTGATCAAGATGATCCCTCCAAAAGACAGGGCAAAGAAAAGCCACTGTTGCAGGTGTACAGGCTCTTGCACCATGAAAATCCCGATCAAGGCCGCAAAGATAGGTGCAGTGTTATGGAGAGTCATGGCACTGGGTAGTGAAATGTGTTGCAAAGTGAAGAAATACAGCATAACGCCCAAAGTACCCACAATGCCACGGACAAGCAGCAGGTTTCGGTTTTGGCCCCAAACAGGGATTCGACGATACTTCAGCGTTGCTAAGCTAGCCACCAGGGCCCCTAATGAATTAAAAAAGAGGATCTCTATGGCAGGAATATGGCCTAGTAGCTTGACACCCAGGCCGATCAAAGCCACAAAAAAGCCACTCAAAATCATGAATTGGCTGCCTCTAGAAATATACATATAAAAAATTGAATGAGATAAAAAGTACATGCTGACCACAGCACCCTTCGAAGGGTACAAAGTTAGTGTCTACTCCTCATTCATACTCTACTATTTTTGTTACACAACTAAGCCATGCCTGCTATTTCTTTGATCGACTTAATTTCTTGGTTGATTTGATCTCGTATGATATAAAAATTGCTGCTTGGAAAAGACTGTGTTAGCGTGTCCGTAGTATTAAAAGCGTTGACGCACTCTCGCACTCCCGTTTCGACAGCTGCACGGCCTAATATTCTTGCGCTGATAATGTGTACAACCTGTTAAAGCACGATTGTATGGGAAGAAATTGACTTTGTTGCCAACTTTCCGTCTCGGATGTATAGTTGCCGGTCAGTCATGTTGGCCAATGCTTGGTCATGCGTGGCCAATACAAAAGTTTGACCCATTTTGTCCCTCAGCTCAAAAAATAATGCATGCAGTGCTGCTGCATTTTTAGAATCTAAGTTGCCGCTTGGCTCGTCTGCAAAAACTATTCTGGGACTATTGATGAGTGCCCGCGCTACCGCTACGCGCTGTTGCTCGCCACCTGAGAGTGCTGCGGGTTTGTGCTGGCTACGGTCAGACAGGTTGAGCAGTGCTAACAATGACTTGCCTTTAGCTTCTACTACACTTTTGTCATCCCCTCGAATGTATCCTGGCATGCAAACATTTTCCAGCGTAGTAAATTCGGGCAGCAGATTGTAAAGCTGAAACACAAAACCAATCGCATTATTCCTAAAGGCAGCCAGCTTTTTTCCTTGAAGTGTCAGAAGGTCTGTGCCATCGAGTTGCAATATGCCGCTATCTGGCCTTTCCAGCGTAGCTAACACATGTAACAATGTGCTCTTGCCTGCACCAGAAGCGCCCATAATAGCCACAACCTCTCCCTTGGCCACAGTCAAGTCGATGTCTTGTAGCACCTGGAGGGTGCCGTAGTATTTGTTGAGTCCTTGTGCGAAAAGCATCTTTTTGTTGGTATAGCCAGGCATCGGCCACTGAGCTGGTGCGGTATTACTGTCGATAAAGCGAACCATTCAACTCAGCGCAAGTATACGTTTTTTCAAGTATACGTTTTTTATCGTGCTGCGAAGAGGCTCTGCTCCCGATTTCGTTATTAGACTTAGTTTGAGTCAAACGATAAACATGTGAAATATGCTTGTTTTTTATGTACTTGCATTCCTCAAGTCAGCGGGTGTATGTGGGAACAATACTTTCCTTTTTAGTACAAAAAGCAAATAGCATGATCAACCAATAATCCAAGCAACAGAGGTTAGCACGCGCTCGTAGTTCAACTGGATAGAACGTCGGATTTCGGCTCCGAAGGTTGAGGGTTCGAGTCCTTCCGAGCGCGCTAAATTCTCCTTCAACATATAATTCCCCCTCTTAAAACTATGCCCTATGACCACTTGCTGGGCTTACCGCCGAGCAATCGGTATTTAGTTGTCCCTTAAAAAAGGTTAAATTCGTCAAATACAATGTTTATAGACCGGTTTTTATCGAAAAAAAGACGGGGCAAAACGCAAGGAAATAGTAAAATAGGCTAGAAACCTTGCAGAAAATTAGTCGCTATGATTTGCTTGTTAAAAACCCTCGTCGTAGCGTTACGCTGCTTCTGCTCAGTGCCGATTAAAAACCACCGTGGGAATAAGAGATGTTAGCTTGGCGCTGCGTCAGGCGATAAGAGAGGCGCTGTATGAGCGCGAGTTTGCCTCGCGTTCGCCTAAGAGCAAGCCAAAGAAGTTCCGTTCCCTCAGCGCTGACTTTTTGGGTTCCTTTTTGTGTGGCAGACAAAACGGAACGCCGCCCCGGTGAGGAGGCACCACCCTACGTCTCGCTGAAAGCTAGCACACCCATGAACTTATTTGTTAAGGATCGACTATTTAGCTATTCGCGATGGCGGACTTACGGTCTATCGACTAAATAATTTGTGCACGTCAAGAATTTTTTATAGGTCTTCCAACTATCAAGCCACTGCCTGCAAATCGTTACCTATCTAACGCCCATGATAATACCTCCCCTTACTACCTTATTCCACCAAAAAGCACTCACGCTATTTTGGTTCCGAAGAGACCTGCGACTCGACGACAATCATGGGCTGTATCAAGCGTTAAAAACAAATGATCCTGTTCTCCCTCTCTTCATCTTTGATGCTAACATCTTGGAAAATCTAGACGATCAGGCTGATCGGCGGGTTCAGTTTATGTACGAGCAAATACAGCGACTAAAAGTCACCTTAGAAAAGGTGGGGAGCACACTGTTAGTGTGTTACGGTAAACCTGTGGTAGTGTATCAACAATTGGCCAGCAATCTTCACCTTAAGGCAGTGTATACCAACCACGACTATGAACCCTATGCCACACACCGTGATCAAGCAGTTACTAAGTGCTTGGCCTCGTATCAGATAGCCTTCCACAGCTTCAAAGATCAAGTAGTTTTTGAGAAAGACGAGGTGATGAAGGACAACGGCACACCTTACACAGTTTTTACCCCTTACATGAAAAAATGGAAGGCGCTTTTTAGGTCAGAAATGGTGTATGAATTTGACAGTAGTGCCTTGCTACATCATTGTCTGCAAACAACGCCTTTGCACTTACTCTCGTTGAAAACAATGGGTTTTCAGAATCAAAACCGAGATTTTCCCGGCAAGACGATAGACCTAGTACGCATCAAAAAATATGACCAACAAAGGGATATGCCTTTTGTTTTAGGCACTAGTAGGCTAAGTGTGCACTTCCGTTTTGGTACGATTAGTATCCGTACTGCCACGCGCATTGCTCGGGAATACAATGAAGTATGGCTTAATGAATTAATTTGGCGCAACTTTTATATGATGATATTGTGGCATTTTCCTCACGTAGTAGTACGTTCTTTTAACTCTGCTTATGACGAAGTGGAGTGGGAGAATGATCGAACACATTTCCGGGCCTGGTGTGTTGGGAAGACAGGCTATCCTATTGTTGACGCAGGCATGCGGGAGCTTAATGCGACAGGCTATATGCACAATAGACTGCGTATGATTACAGCTAGTTTTTTGACCAAGCATCTGCTGATTGATTGGCGCTGGGGCGAGGCTTATTTTGCTGAGAAGCTCTTGGACTTTGAACTGTCTTCTAATAATGGCGGGTGGCAATGGGCAGCAGGTTCTGGCTGCGACGCAGCTCCTTATTTCCGCATCTTTAACCCCCACCTTCAGACACAAAAGTTCGATCCCGCATTCAAGTACATTAAACAGTGGGTTCCCGAATTCGAGAGTGCAGCATATCTGCCCCCTATCGTAGTGCATGGCACTGTGCGAGAACGCGCCCTTGTAGCCTATAAAAAAGCACTAGCTAGTTCAAAATAGTATCAAGAAAGGAAATGCAGGCACTAGCCCCAATACTATTGTCCATGTATCTAATTAGTCGCCCCTTAACAAAGGGCAATTTCATTGCCTACTATGCGATAAGGAATATTTTTTGGAAATTTTACCCAAAATAGCGTAGCAAAAAACGCAAGGAAAGGATAAATTTAATCCAAAACCTTGCAGAAAATATCACTGTTATGTTAGGAAAATCTCCTCATCAACAACAAACTGATCTGTTTAAAAACCTGCTTTCTCATCAGTTGAATCCTCAGCACCCGCTCTACCTATTAG
>JBJORC010000078.1:0-23925 GCA_046049605.1 Bacteroidota bacterium | reverse complement strand
CTTTATAGGCATGGCAGGTATAGTTTTAGGGTACGTGATGCAGGAAGAATGACCATAGTGTCCTTAATAGGCATTCTCTTGTTTAAGCTTAATTTATAAATACTTTTGCAACAATCTCATATCATCATTCAGTACCCTAAGCGCACCAAAATTCGTGCTGTAGGGATTGTGGTAACTTCCGAAACTAAAAGTGTGGTAGGTATCGAGCCAACCGTAATCGACATGCCCTCTTTGACCTGCTGGATGAATGCTTTTTTTCATAATTACTGACTAAAAACTTGGATTAGGTAAGTTTCACAAAAAAATAGCAAGACCTTTGCATGGTTTAGGATGCTCTAAAGGCCTATTTTTTGGGTTAACGAGAAAAATTTCAGTATAATACTTTGAGCTTATACCACTGTTTTGGCATCAACTAAGGAACCTGCTATCTAGGTTCAACGGTTGAGAATGACATACAACCATCAAAATATGCCCTAATTACTAAATTGACCACGCAAAGGTCTGAGAGCACTTAACTCCCCCAAAAAGGGAGAGGGAGGGAACCTAAACCCCCAAAAAAAGTACCTCCAGAGGAAGAAGAGAGAACCTGGGTAAATTGTGCAAAGGTCTTGGATTTTTGGATTATAAAATATATAATTGGAACACAACCTTTTAAGAAAAAGACAATGGCCGGAAAAAGATTACAACAATTGCTGTGGCTCACGGGGCTGCTGTTGGGTGGCAGTAACCTAGCTGCTGCGCAAAGTCATGGAAAAACAGTCGGAGATAAACCTAACGATACGCTCAAAGTAAACGTATCAGTTGAAGCAGGTGGGGCATATGACTTTAAGAATTACCATGCAGAGCCTGGCTTTTGCCCCGCAAGCATCCCCATGGAAAGTGATGATAGCAATAGAAAGCGATTTCTTTTCGACATCCCCAGTGCAACGTTAAGCATAGAAAAAGAATTGCTTCTATCTGGAAAAGAAGACATAAAACTGGTGGTACAAACCAATCTCAAAAAAGAGCTAGGGCTCAAGAGTGTGTATGCAGACTTTAGGGGATTCAGGGTCGGGAAAACTGCCAGTAATTTCTCCGACCCAGATGCTTGCGGCCTTGTAGCCGGCAGATTTTTGCAAGCACGATGGAAACACCAACTGAATACACTGCTTCGCTTTGCTGTAGCGATTGAGGATACACCGGATTTGGTGATCTATCCAGAAGAAAAAAAGGAGGATCGGGATAAAAAGCCCTTAAGGCCCTACAAAAACATCCCTGCTGCAAGTGCTCATGTGAGGTATGAACAAGAAAAGTTGTGGCATGTACAAGCAGGTGGTTTATTCAGAGTTTTAGAATACCGCAACACAAAAACCAATACAGATATCTATATGCCCACTTGGGGAATCAACATAGGCGCGGCGTACCACCTAGTGCCTGAACAAACCACCCTCAAACTGCAGGGCGTCTATGGCCAAGGCATAGGTAGCTATGTGCAAGATCTGGGAGATTTGGAAAAGGAGGCCAACACAGTTTATACAACAAGCAGTGACGCATCAGCGTACAAAACGTTGGATGCGTGGGGTGTGGCTATAGGCGCATCACATAAATGGCTGCCTAAGTTGCGCTCGGGAGCAGCCTATAGGGTTGTGTCCGTAGTGGATAGCGAAAGAGGAAAGAAAGCGTATCAATACGGACATGCTGCCTCTGTCGATCTCTTCTATCATCCTACGGAACAGGTCAAAATTGGTGTCGAATACCTATTGGGCGTAAGAAAGAATATCACTGGGGATCCAAAAGATGCACACCGCATACAAGCAGTGGTGGGGTTTGAGCTTTAGCAACAGGAAACTATACCCAGGTAGCCCGAGAGCGAATATCTCGGGCTTTTTTATGCCCAGAAGCTTATAAAAGAGAAGAATGAGGAAAGCTGTGAGACCTTGGCATGGTCAATTTAGTAATTAGGACATATTTTGATGGTTGTATGTCATTCTTAACTGTTGAATCTAGATAGCAGGTTCCTTAGTTTATGCCAAAACAGGAGTATAAGCTCGAAGTATTATACTGAAATTTTTCTCGTTAACCCAAAAAATAGGCATTTAGAGCATCCTACACTATGCAAAGGTCTCGCTGTGTTAGTAATACAGAAGCAGCAGCTGGGCCTTCACATAATCCCTCACAGAAGACAAAAAATCTTACCTTTGCGCTCCTGTTGCTTCAACCGCTGGGGCCGTCACGCAGCCTCAGCATAATCGCTAGCTGTAATAGGTCATCATGAATAAAAAAGGCCCATTTTTTGTTACTATACTCACCCTATCGCTCACTACACTCCTCAATATCAGGGTCGGCAACTTTCCTCCACTAGGTAAGTTTTTAGATCCCTTTCAGGGCGTTTGGAAAAACGCAGAAACACAGGCTATCAACCTACCAAACAGTTTGTCTTTGCCTGGGCTGCAAGAGCACGTTACTGTCCGGTTTGACAAACACCTGATTCCGCACATCACTGCACACAACGATGCAGACCTATATTTTGCACAAGGCTATGTCACGGCATTCCATCGACTGTGGCAAATGGACTTCCAGACCTATGCAGCAGCAGGCCGAATGGCAGAAATTGTGGGATCAAAGGCGCTTGACTTTGACCGGTTACAGCGCCGAAAGGGCAATTTGTATGCCGCCAACAATAATTTAGCACAGATCAAAAAAGATAACACACTACACAACATTGTGCAGGCCTATGTGGCAGGTGTGAATGCCTACATCCATTCATTGTCTTACAAAGACTTTCCCCTCGAATACAAGCTGCTTGACTACCGCCCCGAACCCTGGACACTCCTAAAAGTTGCCTTGATGATGGTACAGATGACCGACGACCTGTGTGGAGGCGATGAGAGTATAGAAAATACCAACGCCTTGCACCAGCTAGGTAAAGAAAAGTTCGACTTTCTCTTTCCAACTTATTTTGAAAAAACCGAGCCTGTGATTCCCAAAAATACGCCGTGGAAGTTTAAGCCTATTGCTGTTCAATCTCCCCCACTCTCTTTGCCTATACTGCGGCAACTGAGTCAGATCAAGCAAACACAAGCCAACCGGGCCAGTGGAAGCAACAATTGGGCAGTGTCTGGCAGAAAGACTGTCACGAGCGCCCCTTATCTGGCCAATGATCCACACTTAGTGATGCAATTGCCTGCGATTTGGTACGGCATACACTTACAGTCTCCGAATGTCAATGTCTTTGGAGGTACTATCCCAGGACTTCCAGGAGTGGCGGTAGGCTTTAATGAAGTCATTGCTTGGGGTGTCACCAATGCAGCTAGGAATGTGAAAAATTGGCATGTTGTTGACTTTAAGGATGAGACCAGGCAAGAGTACCACTATGATAACCTGCTCCTAAAATCACAGTTTGTAACAGAAGAGATTAAGGTAAGGGGTCACGATAGCTTTTATGACACGGTCATATACACCCACTTTGGACCTGTGGTGTATGATGCCCAGTTCCCTGGTCATGAGGGACAGCGTAATTTAGCCATGAAGTGGCTAGGGCACCACCCTGGCCAAGAGCTGCTAGCTTTTTATCTCCTAAACAGGGCCAAAAATTTTGAAGACTTTGAGAATGCATTGCAACATTATTATGTTCCCAGTCAAAACTTTGCCTTCGCTGCTGCCAACAACGACATCGCTATGTACGTAGCAGGGCGGGTTCCGGTCCAGTGGAAAGACCAAGGAAGATTCATTATGCCAGGAAACACAGCAGCCTACGAGTGGCAAGGTTTTGTTCCTCAGGACCACTGCCCAAAAATTCTGAACCCTGCTAGTGGCTATGTCAGTTCGGCCAACGAGCGCTCTACAGACAAGCACTACCCGTATCATTACCACCATTACGAAGAGGAGCACTACCGCAATAGAAGGGCTAATCAAGTTTTGAGCAAACTCAATGCAATCGACGAAAAGGCCATGATGCAATTGCAAAATGATAGCTATAACCTAGCTGCGCAAGAAGGCTTACCATTGCTACTCAAGCATGTGGATGCAAATCAGCTTAACGAGGGGCAAAAAATTGCTTATCAGGCGCTCCTAGCCTGGGATTATTATAATGAAGTAGACCAGTTAGCCCCCTCTATCTTTCAGGCCTGGCAAGACCAGCTGAACGCAAAGCTTTGGCAATCGCTCCAAAATGCGCAATGGCCCGTGCCAACGCCTTGTTTTTACCGCACCATAGAGATCTTAAAGCATCACTCAGATAGTCCCCACATGGACCTAGGGCACCATGCTACAGTAGGAGATTTGATCCATGCTGCTTTTGTAGCAGGCATTCAAACGCTCGAAGCATGGCAAACAACGCACCAGAAGCCTTACCGATGGGGTGACTACAGACAAGTGTTTATCAACCACCTGGCTAACATCGCTTCTTTTGGCTTAAAAAATCTTCAGATAAGTGGAGGAGCCCATATTTTAAATGCCAATGAAGGTAACAAAGGGGCCTCTATGAGGTTGGTAGTAGCATTGGGAACACAGCCAAAAGGCTGGTTTATCTATCCAGGAGGCCAGTCAGGCAACCCAGGCAGTCCACACTACACGAGTTTCGTGGAGTCTTGGCGTCACGGAGAGTACATACCAGTTACTATTGACGCCAGTGAAGTGCCCTCAGACGGAGCTTTCACCCTAACGTTACAGCCAGCACTGTGAAGGATGAGTGATGCTACTACTGCCGTACTGCCGGGTGTATCCCTATAGCTGCACCCCGATTTTGTCATGCTGGGCAACGCGAACGTACGATCAAAATATAAAAACTATGAAGTTTATGATCCAAGTAGTCTTGACAGTCTTACTGAGTTATGTAGCAGAGCAATTTCTGCCCTGGTGGACCATTGGAATCTGTGCGGCCATCATAGCCATGTGCCTAACCCTGAATAGAATTGCAGCCTTCTTAGGTGGCTTTACTGCTATTAGTCTGCTTTGGATGATCGTAGCCACTTCGATTGACGTACGTACTAATGCCATTCTATCTACCAAGATTGCTCCTCTACTAGGCTTCCAAAGCAGCACCTTACTTATCTTGTTAACAGGTTTGGTGGGCGGTATGGTGGGTGGATTGGGGGCACTGAGCGGCCAACAGTTACGCGCTCTCTTGACCCCAAAAAAGCCTGAGCAGTTCAGACGTAAGTACTGAGTATTCGATGAGTGCATATCCGGACACTGGGGTGCTCAAAAATGTAATATCCTCCGGCCAATGCAACGCCCCATCCAGATATCCGGGACGTTAGAGAAAATCTACATCTACATTACTCAGCGGGTATTTCATAAGGTATTGGATGGCTTTTTGCACGGCAAGGTCTTCGAAAAGTACACGATACATCATCTCGGTGATGGGTGCACGCATCTGGTAGTGGTTGATAAGACTACGGATGATCTTTACAGTATTAATACCCTCAGCAGTTTCTTTGGTACTTTGTATGAGCTGGCGAGAGACGACGCCTTGTGCAAGGCGGTAGCCAAGGGTATAGTTTCTGCTTAAGCTGCTGGTACAGGTAGCTACCAAATCTCCTATCCCAGCCAGGCCAATAAAAGGCCGTACACTGGCGCCCATGGCTTTCCCAATATAGATCATCTCTATCATGCCCCGACTAATCAGAAGGCTTTTGGCATTCTCTCCATAGCCCAATCCACTCAGGCAACCTGCCCCAATAGCCATGATATTTTTTAAGACACCACACAACTCTACTCCCAGCAGGTCTTTGCTGCTGTAGACTTGAAAATGATCATTGCGCAAAAGCCGTTGCCCTTGTGCAATGACAGCCTCCGAAGAGCTGGCCAATACCGTAGCAGCAGGCTGTCCCTGGTCCAGCTCCTGGGACAAGTTCGGCCCCGCTAAACAGCCCACCTGATGGACCACACTTTCTTCTTGAATCAGTTCGCTCATGGTCTTAACATCCTCTCTGGCGAGCGTGGGCAAATAACCTGAGTCAACGTCCTGTGGCCAACGTACATCCAAGCCTTTGGTGCCATGAATGAGCATGTGGTGGGGCTTGAGCCAAGGCACTAGTTGCTTCAGCATGCTTCTGAACGCCCCAGAAGGCACAACAGGAAAGAGTACGGTGCAACACTCAGCCACTTCTTCTAAGTCGTAAGTAGGAGTAACATTGGGAGCTAGTGGATAGCCCGCAGCAGTACGCATTTGCTGTGCGCCCCCAGTAGTTTTTTGTCTATGCACATACAGGAGTACATTGGCATTGTGTGCCAACAGGTTGGCCACTGTTGTGCCAAAACTTCCTGCGCCAATCACGCCAACATACTCATGAGATGTGCTTTTCGAGATCATAACCTTGGAGCTTGTTGTGATAATATAGTAAGAGACTCAAGTCCTGGGTGGTAATATCACCTGCTTGGTTTTGGAGCAAGGGTTTTCTGATGTGGTAAAGGCCCAAGTTAGTCAGCCCCTGCTGGACCATAGTTGCAAGGCTTTCTGTCTGCAAAACAGGTTCCATCTGTACCTCGCCTACTTGGTGTAGTTTGAGGATAGCTTCCCTCAATTGGGCAAAGGTATATTCTAACGTTGTGTAAGGAATCACCAACTTCTCAGTAGGTAGCAGCAGCAAATCCTGAAAAGATAGCCCTGCATGCTGTCGTTTAATAAGTACAAAAGCCGAAAAAGCTGCCAAGTGGCTAGTAAGCACACAGTTGTTCTTGTAGTAGGCCTTGACAATGGCCTCACCTAAAATTTTAGTGTGGTTTTCATACTGTTGGCCAGCGTCCATGGCTGTTTCTACGTCCAAAAATTGCTGGTAAGTATCCACATAAATTCCCCGGGCATCACAACTATTGCCTGCCTCATCTACTGTATTGCCCAACAAGTCCATGGCCTGCCCAATAGATACGAATAGACTGGAGTCTTTGGTAAGAAAGTTGGTAGCACGCTTGAGTAGCTTGGGCGAAGAGGGCACTTGTGCGCTGTCCAATCCTTGAGCAACCAAGTAGTTTTTAATCAACCGCGGTGCTTCTAGCACACAATGGTAGTTAAGCACCACAGGCACTACAAACAGCTTGCGGGCAGCGCAGCCCTGGGTTTGATAGTTACGGCGCTGTGCCTCAAAGGCAGTTCCTAAAAGGCCCAGCTTTAATTGTTGCTCTAAGGCTCCTGAGCGGGAGCGCGTCCCCCCAGGATAGAACAAGCTGTGACAACCCCACTGTAGGGCCAAACTCGAGTAGTTTTTGAGTGTAGTCAGATAGGGTAAATTTTTTTTTCTTCGGTCTATTTTATAGGTGCCCAAATTATTCATGAAGTAAGAAAAGAACTTACTGTTAAATAGGTTACGCCCTGCACCGTAGATAAAATGCGGCAAACCTAACGTGTGGATTACCCAGGCAATAACAAGCGAGTCAAGATGACTAAAATGTGTAGGCACCATCACTATAGTACCTATCCTAGCTAGTTCTCTGAGCTGAGTAACGGCTCCTGTAATATGAATTTTCTCTTGAAGCCGGGCACGCATCTTCCAAGGATTCCGTACGCCTTTTAGGCTGATAGGATTCAACAATTGTGCCAACGTGTAGGTAACAGCCCGTTGCCCTAATCGATAATGCGAGATGCGAAACCTGCCTGTTATTTCATGGGCATAACGCTTGACAACCTTGTGTAAGATTATTAGCAAGGCTGCGCTACTGTGGCTTGCTAGGGTAGTGGCCAATGGCTCCCAAAAAGCCGCCTCATCAGGAGGGTCGGCTTTCCAAGGCTTTTTTTGAATGCGCATTAGCTCCATCTCTGCAGTCTTATGAAGCATAGCTCGCAAGGCATCGGGTTCTTGGTGTGTAGTCAGGAGGGCTTGTACCGACTCGTCGATCACAGTCTTCAAAAAGACCCAACGCTGCTTGTTGAGTCGTACCACAGGCCAATCCCTGACTTGAGGAATAATAGGAGCGTATGATTGTTTTTGGCGCATAGACTGTGCAGTTTTGTAGCAATAATAGGCCTGCCAGCCGAGAGGGGCCCCGCGAAGGACGGCAAAAAAATCGAAGCAAGCAATGCGGCCACGGCCTAGGCTAGTTGGATCATGGAGAACATCTGTTTCTTTGCCGAAGAGGTGACCTTTACGCTACCAGCCCCTGCTGCAACAGCTGCTTGGCTTCAAACAGTCATTCACCAAGAGGGGTATGTGCTTGCCCATCTCAACTTTATCTTTTGCTCTGATCGTTACTTACATGCCCAGAACATCCAGTACTTACAACACAACACCCTGACTGATGTATTGACATTTGACTATGCAGACACGCCTGGGACTATAGAGGGTGACATTTATATTAGCATAGACCGGGTAAATGTCAATGCAAAAATCTGGCAACAGCCTTTTATACAAGAACTACAAACCGTGATGGTGCATGGGGTGTTGCACTTACTAGGCTACGAAGACCAAACCCCAGCCACCAGGGCGCTGATGCGCCAAAAAGAAGCTAAATACGTGGCTCAAAAGCAATGCTCACCTACCGTGGTTGATACCTTGTCTATAAAAAAGGGGGAGGTACAGAAAATACTTACGAAGAGGGTCGAAGAAAATGTTCATTAGCAAAAGTTAATGCGCTACACTGGGCTGGCTGGTATGCCGCTGGTATTTTACTATCTTGGGGGTCTTATGGACTACTTAACATGGATGTTGGAGCCGACAAACACTGCGTGCGCCCTGGGTACACAGTTGCTTACTGCGTTGCAGCAGGAAGGTTCCCCTTGGAGTCCTCTGGAAGATAGTATAAGCACGGCATTAGGCTTGCTGACTGTCCTGGCGGGTATAGGCATGGTTCTCTTGGTGGGCGGACTTTTCTTAAGCAAAACCCGATTCTTGCGCCGCATGGCGCGCTCTACTGTACAAGCCACTCAGCAAGGCTATACGGCCCGCACTCACCCAGACAGCCTCATAGGACTACAAGGCGTTGCCCAAACTCCTTTGCGTCCAGCTGGCAAGGCAATTATTCGTGGCGTTTGCTACGATGTAAGTACCCTAGGCACCTATGTAGCACCCGGAGCAACTGTGGTGGTTACTGGTGTAGCAGGCACTTCACTCACTGTTCAAGCCATCCATCAGGCGTAGCTGTATCACCGCCTTATGAGCCACGCACTTGTTCTACAAAGCGTACTAGACAACCTAGCCAGTTGCCCGCTGTTGTTGCCCGAGATATTAGTAACTAGCACGCTGGGGGTTATTCTGATACTGGCTTTTTTTCTGCCTCAGTATCGGCGTTATTGGCTCTATCCTGTGGCTTTTCTGGGTACTTCCCTGGCCTGGTGCAGTAAATATTGGCTGGGCAGCCATCTAGAACTTCGCCCTGCGCTTCTCTTGTTCAATCAGCTCTTGGTGCTCGATCCATTGGCTGTTTTTTTCTGCTTGCTCTTACTCAGTATCACCCTATTTCTGCTACTTTTTACCTCTCTTCAAGCACACCTTCCCTTAGGCACAACCTACGGTTCAGCCTACGTGGTATTAATATTGGGGACATTATTGGGTAGCTGCTTGTTGGTCATGGCTTGTCACTGGCTCACCATCTACCTAAGTCTAACACTCCTTTCGCTGGCTTCCGCGCCCCTTATAGACAGCCAAAAAACGAAACGCGGTGCAGAAGCTAGCCTGAAGTACTTGCTCTACAGCATGACTACCACTGCTGTAATGCTCTGGGGAATGGCTTATTTCTATGGCTTCACAGGCACGCTAGCGCTTAGCCATCCAGGCTTAGAACTCAGTTTGCAGGCCGTGCCTGGATACATCATATTGACCAGCCTCTTACTCTGTTTCAGCAGTGTCCTCCTGGTGCTAGCTGCTGTTCCTTATCATTTTTGGGTACCTGACGTGTACCAAGGGGCACCTGCTGCTGTAGTTGCATACTTGTCTACAGTGCCTAAGCTAGCCTCTGTAGCGGTCTTACTGCGGCTTTTCCATCAATTCTTGCCACAGCTAGGTCCTGTACTCCAGGAGCATGCTCAGCATGGTGTGGCTATCCTGGCCCTGCTGACTATCACCGTAGGCAATGTTGCCGCCCTCCTGCAAAACAATCTCCAGCGGCTGATGGCTTATGGGAGCATGGCACAAGGGGGGCTGCTCATGGCAGGGATTGCTGCCTCTCCAAGCAGCCAGGTAGGGGTGCTGTATTACAGTGCTGTCTATGGGGTCATGGGTTTGGCCGTTTGGATAGGCATCAAGATACTACAGCACCTGACAGGCGGTGTACATCTCCAAGATTTTGCGGGAATTGGCAGGCAATTTCCAATACTGGGCAGTAGCATCACTTTAGTGATGCTTTCACTCGTTGGCTTACCCCCTACTGCAGGCTTCACAGGCAAGTTTCTGGTCTTGACAGCACTCTGGGATCAAATGCAACGTACTGGCAGTTTTTTATTGGTGGCCTTGTTGGTGGCTAGCCTGCTGAGTACCGTCTTATCGCTATACTATTACCTCAAGCTGCCTTACGTGTTGTTTTGCAAAGTTCCCCAGACGCCTACTGCCGCGTCCAGCATCAATCAGGCTGATCGAATTATCGTATGGTTTCTTGCTATCCTACTCTTGGTGGGCTTCTTTGCTGCCGATAGCCTACTGAAGGCACTTAGGGGTTGGCTAGGCTGAGCCACATCATACGCCCGGAAGCTATCGATCTTCTCACTGCGCTGTGGTATCCTACAGTATATCGACTGTCTCAAAACCCTCATAGTGGACCGCTTTCCCGTAGCAGGCCAATAGGGCTGGAAAGCTCTGAGCTTATCAGAATCGCGTACCACAGACACTGACTCAGTACTTGATGAAGAACCACTGTTGTGAGTCTGAATAGTGTTTTTTTAGATTGCGTAATTGGACTGGCAGCGTTATAAGCAGCAGCATCTTGCGCAAGTAAAGCAACAAATGATGCCAGAAAGGTGCGTTTAAGTACCAGAGCTAGTATAGCCACTGTGTAAAGGCTTGCGATAAAATTACGGACCTTGCGTGGGTTGTTCTGGAATACAGAATTAGGTACTTCTTCTAGTAATAGCAATCTACGAGCAATAGTTCCTCCCCCTATTATGCTTTCGCACACAACTCCTCCTAAGGATCGTTGTGCCTGCAGCACTATTTACAGGCCTACGAAGGTTTGGGCGGGTCAACAGCAGCCGCTTGGCTGTACTTTGCCTGATATACAAATAATTTCTGCTACTTTTGGATTTTATTGCGTAGACGATTATCATTGTGTTTGCGGTTGAATTTGTGAGGCTGCGTTTCGCAGCAAGTGTCCGGTTTTAACAAACTAAACGAGAATATATTATGAAAATAAAAAAAACAGCACTAGCACTCGGTAGTGCTTTAATGCTTTTTTCGACTACGCTAACCGCGCAGGAGCAGCCATGGAGTTTCGGCGCGAAAGTGAGTCCCTCTTGGTCTTGGATCCGAGGGCTTGGCGATAAAAAATTCGGAGACGGGGACAGTGATACGAGCGGTAGGTTGGCATTCTCAGGAGGTCTTACCGCAGGATACGCGTTTCATGAAAATGTGGGTGTGGGACTCGAAGTGCTTTATGCTGAACTGGGCGGGGAAGCCAAAGAAAAGCTCGCAGCTGGCGAAAAAAATAAAAAAGCCCAACAATTCCGTATTCGCACCCACAACTTGGTGATTCCAATGATGGTAAAGTTTTTCCCCATGGGTTGCGATCCGGAAGAAGGAATCCTGGATCTTCACATAGGTTTACAGGGTGAAATTCCACTATTCGGTGTAACTGTAGAAAAGTCAACTAAGAGTGATGAAAGCAAGCTCGAGGATGATAAAAACTTCAAAAAAGAGTATCTCGCTCCAATGACGGCAAGTATTATTGCTGGTGTAGGGTATGAGTTTCCAGAAATTGGCCTCACCTTGGAAAGTAGGTACAGCTTTGGATTTGTGGATATCTTAAAAGGTGAAGGGGAGGCTAAAAAATATAAGGAAGAAAATGGCCTTAAAGACAAAGAGCTATCCAACCAATCCTTAACAGTATCTCTAGGATACAATTTTGCGAGGTTGTTGATGGACTAAATTTCTGCCTGCTTTTTTGACTAAAAACAGCCGACTTAAAGTCGGCTGTTTTTCTTATTATCCTCTCTGTAAGGCTCTGTAGGAGCTATACACACCCCATCATGAAGCACTTCTAGCTTATACTAGCCCGGCATGCTGATATTAGTGCTGCATACCTATACGCAAAAAGCGAATTATAATCTCAAAGCCGGGAGCCAATCTTGTGCCCCTACTCACACCAGCGGGGGGTACTGTGCGGGAGCAGCTTCTGACATCATCGTATAAATTCGATCAATGATGGTCTCCACGTTGGGCTTAGAAAAATAGTTGCCATCGTCTGCATAAGCAGGGCGGTGCTCTTGACTAGTAATAGTGGCCGGTGCAGCGTCCAAGTATTGGTAGCCTTGTTGCTCTTCTAGCACTTTTTGAAGCATGTAAGCAGTTGTTCCACCCGGTACATCTTCATCTGCAAAGACAATGCGGTTGGTTTTTTGAAGCGAAGCAACAATTGCATGTTGCAAATCAAATGGCAAGAGTGTCTGGACATCGATTACTTCGCAATCAATGTCCAGCATGGCCAAGGTCTCGGCAGCTTCTAATATGATACGGCACATGGCACCATACGTCACAATAGTCACGTCAGTACCAGTACGGAGGGTCTCTGGCCTGCCCAGGGGAACCGTAAAGCTAGCGATATTGGCAGGCATAGGTTCCTTAAGACGATAACCATTCAAACACTCGATGAGGAGTGCTGGATCGTCGGCCTGTATCAGGGTATTGTAAAAACCAGCTGCCTGAGTCATGTTGCGCGGCACAAGCACATATATACCCCGGATATTGTGAATGATACCTGCCAAATAAGAGCCGGAGTGCCAAATTCCCTCGAGCCGATGGCCTCGGGTACGAATGATCACTGGAGCTTTTTGGCCACCTCGGGTTCGGTACTGTAGGGTAGCCAGGTCGTCCATCATGATCTGAAGTGCGTAGGGCAAGTAGTCCAAGTATTGTATTTCTACAATAGGCCTCAGGCCACGTAGGGCTGCCCCAATACCTTGGCCTAAGATCGTACACTCTCGAATGCCTGTGTCGGTGACTCTAAGACAGCCGTATTTTTGTTGCAGACCAGCAAAGGCTTGGTTAACATCTCCAATTTTTCCTATGTCTTCGCCAATGACAAAAACCCGGGGATCGCGCTGGAGTATGGCGTCAAAACAGGCTTTCAAAATTTCTCGTCCATCGATCCAAAGGGCATCTGGAGCAATCGTGGGCTTGGTTTCGGGCACATGTAGGGTAGCTTCTGAGGATGCGCTATGCAGGTGAGAATTGAAGCGGGCTTGGTTGGCTTGGGTATGTCTTTGTAACCAGGCTAGCAAGGGTTTTTTGGCCATGTAAGGTACGTCTCGAAGGAGGTATAGTGCTTGTTTGACAGCCCTGAAGGCGTGTAGCCTGGTGGGCTGGCGCGTGGTACGCAACACCTCTAGCAATGTGGCCATAGGTTGATTGGCCGCGCCTGTGGCTACTACTTCTTGGAGCAAGCTAATGGCTTGGCTATGGTCCTGTTGAATGTCATCTTGAAAGGCTTTCCAGGCTGCATTTTTCTGTTGTTGGGCCTCTTTATAGGCTTCCTGCTCAATGGTGTCTAGCTGTGCAGCACTGGCCAGGTTACAAGCTAAGATCCATTCGCGCATTTTCTTGATACAGTCGTACTCTGCTTCCCAGGCAAGGCGTTCTTTAGATTTGTAGCGCTCGTGAGAGCCAGAGGTAGAATGGCCTTGGGGCTGGGTCATTTCTTTAACGTGGATCAGGACAGGGACATGCGCTTGGCGGCATATATGGGCAGCCTTTTGATAGACAGCACACAAGCCCTCATAGTCCCAACCTCTGGCCGTAAAAATCTCATAGCCCTGTTCGTTAGTAGTACGCTGAAAACCACTGAGAACTTTGGAGATGTCTTCTTTAGTGGTGTGGTACTCCTGGGGTACCGAGATGCCGTAGTCATCGTCCCAAACAGAAACCAACATGGGCACCTGGAGTACACCAGCAGCATTAATAGCTTCAAAGAACATGCCTTCTGAAGTGGCGGCATTGCCAATGGTACCAAACGCGATTTCGTTCCCTTGACGGGAAAAATCTTGAAAGGCTGCTAGCTGGGGGTTTTCTCTGTAAAGCTTAGAGGCATAGGCCAAGCCCACTAGTCGTGGCATTTGGGAGCCATTGGAAGAAACATCAGCAGCTACGTTCTTGTGCTGGGTTAGCTTTTTCCACTGTCCTTGGTCGTCTATCAAACGGGTAGCAAAATGGCTATTCATCATTCTGCCTGCTGAGGCAGGGTCTGATTCTACAGAGGCATGGGCATAGAGTTGGGCAAAGTATTGTTGAATAGTCAGGGCACCAATGGCCATCATAAAGGTCTGATCACGGTAATAGCCAGACCGAAAATCGCCTACTTGAAAGACTTTGGCCATGGCCAGCTGGGCTACTTCTTTGCCGTCACCAAAAATTCCAAACTTTGCTTTGCCCATAAAAACTTCTTTGCGGCCCAAGAGGCTAGTAGCACGGCTTTCACAGGCCAGGCGGTAATCGGCCAGGACATCAGTCCATTGGGTAGTTGGACGGTGGGGTATTCGACTCATCTAGTGATTGTGGGACTTCGTCATGGAGGTAATTCTCCGCAACGCCGAATGAACATCAAACGCAGACGCTTGGGCCTTCTTCAATGATTGAGTGACCCAAGTACCAATGAAAAATAACAAGCAAGCCTATAAGCCGGGTTCTGTATGTTAGCACAAGGCCAACATGCTTACCATTTATCTGGGACTGTGATCACTCACAGCCTCTATCAGCCTACCCATACTGCCTTTCAACCTGTGAAACACAAGCGAGCTACCTGTGACCCCATGATGGGAATGCAGTATTTATTTGGCCTTTCAACCCCTAAGGTTTACCGTGCCTTGGCTGTCACCAGCCAAGCGGTGGGCACTTACCCCACCTTTTCACCCTTACTCTGCCTAAAGCAAAGTGGTTTATTTTCTGTGGCACTAGCTGTCACCTGACTTTGAGACCAGGTGCCTTCCTGTTAGGAAGTAGGGTGCTCTGCGTTGCCCGGACTTTCCTCCCTGGGTTACCCAAGGCGGTAAGCCAGCCTGCTTGTATACTCAGTAGCTAAACTAGCCGGATCATACGTTTCCAGCGTATTTTATTTAAAAACCGCTTGTGGGGATCCAGCGAAAATAAGATAAAAACCGCTTTCCCCACAATATGGTCTTGGGGCACAAAACTCCAGAAGCGCGCGTCCTGTGAGTTGTGTCGGTTGTCGCCCATCATAAAGTAATAATCTTGCTGAAAGGTATAGTTTTCTACGTGCTGACCGTCAATCCAGAGCTGATCATTATCGATTTTCACATCCTGGTGGCCTTCATGGTAGGTGATTACACGTTCGTACTGAGCCAAAGTTTTTTCGTTGACGGGCATGATCATCCCTTTGGCGGGCACGGTAGTTGGCCCAAAGTGATCTGCATTCCAGGGACGAGCTGTGCTACTGGGATATATCTGTGGATCTGCCATTCCTTGGGGCATCACCACGCGATGTACTTCCTGAATTGATGCGAGTTTTTCTAGCTGTGCGGCTGTATCGGGGGTAGTATGCACCAAGTACCCTGCTTGCATAGGATAGTATTCACGAATGGCATATTGCCTAAAGAACCGCTCTTGAAGTGTGGTCGTAGTCTCGAGATAATATCGGTATTGTATGCCTGGATACTGCGGTTGTGGCACATCATTGACATATACCTGTGCATCATTAATACGGAGCACATCGCCCGGCAGCCCTACACAACGTTTGATGTAATAAGTACGCAAGTCAATCGGTCTGTCTAGTTCCATGGGATAGTTAAAAACCACTTTGTCGCCTCTCTTAATACGAGAGTAACCAGGCAACCGGTACATAGGAAGCTGAATCCAGTCCAGGTAGGAAGGAATTCCTGTGCTACCAATCGTTTGATGGGTCAAAGGAATTTGTAGCAGCGTTTTAGGCGTACGCGCCCCATAATGTAGCTTACTTACAAAAATAAAGTCGCCAGTAAGCAAAGTTTGCTCCATAGAGGAGCTAGGGATGGTAAAAGCTTCTAGAGTCAGCCAACGAACCATGCTAGCAACAACTACAGCAAATACCAAGGCATTGAGCCACTCTCGGGGTTTAGAGATTTGTTGAGGGGGTGCTTTCTTAGAAGACTTCATTGAGTGCGTTATTGAGGAGAAAATAGGTGCTTGTCATTCACCCTTAGCAATAGTCTAACTGCAGAAAATCTTCCATGCCTAAAATACCCTGCTTGTCTTGGATCCATTCTGCTACCAAAACAACGCCCATGGCAAAACCTTCTCGACTATGGGCTGTATGTTTAAGCTTCAATGTGTCTAGTGGAGTAGTGTAAGTAACCGTATGCGTGCCAGGCACATCTGGTTTTCTTTTGACCAGAATACCTAGGCTGTCTTTTTGTTGTGCAGGAGAAATTTCCCATCTCTTTTTACGGTGCATGTTTTGAATAATGCCTTCAGCCAGCGCAATGGCTGTGCCACTCGGGGTATCTTTTTTCTCCAAGTGGTGCTCCTCTGCTAGTGTCACCTCATATTCAGGATACTGGTCCATGAGTTTGGCTAGAAAGGTATTGACCTTACAAAGAATGTTCATGCCTATGCTGAAGTTGGAAGCATAGAAAAAGGTACCTCGATAGGATCGGCAATATGCACATAACTCCTCCTTTTTGGCCAGCCAACCCGTAGTGCCGGAGATGACCGGAATATTTTTAGCGAGGCATTGGTAGATATTACTGTAAGCGGCTGTGGGCTGGCTAAACTCTAGCGCTACATCGACTGTCTTTGGATTGACGGTAGCCAAGGAGGCACTGTTGCTCAGGTCTATCTTATGGGTAATATGGTGGCCTCTCTGTAGAGCAATGTACTCAATAGCCCGCCCCATCTTTCCATAACCAATCAAGAGTATCCTCATTTCCCGAAACTTAATGTCAGGCTGAGCCCTACATTAGGCTTGTTTTGCGCTGTGGGAAGAACACTGGGCTGCACCTCCACGCTTATATCATCAGACAACGTAAAGGTCTTCAGGCTTGACCCCGCGTAAGCATCAAAAATATTAACAACGTACCACAGGGCCGCAAAGATAATACAAAGATCTCGGCCTATTCTACATTCATTTACATAGTTCTTCAGGTTATCTGCCCCCTTTTTTTGGACCAGTTCTTCCCTGTAATGGACGTATTCTCTATGGTAGTAAATAGCACCCCAACCAAGCCCAGCAAAACCCACATAGATAGCCGGTACCTTCCAATAGTGCTCATTGTAAACTTGCCCCCAGCCTGGCAAGACAGCAGAATATATCCAGGCTCGTTGCATCACCATTTCTTCAGCTATGTAACGGCGTTGCTTTGTAGCATCTTGCGCAGCGGTAATAGGTGTGGTGGATTGCTTCGCAGCAGTATGGGGAGCAACATCACCAACCATTTTGGGATTTATGGAGGGCGCCACAACCCTGTTCCTACTCTGCGCAGGCAGATGCTTCCCTGCATGTTTTTGTTGAGGCATGGCGGCCAATACAGTTGCAACATGGATGCAAAACAGCCAACTCATCAGAAAAAAATCGCGTCGTATCGCCATCAATCCGCTACTAGCATTTTTAGGATTCTATTCAATTCCTTTTTATCGGTAAATGCAATCTTGATTTCACCTCTTTCTTGTGAATTCAAATGGATTTTTACCTGGGTTTCTAGCCGATTAGCCAACTTGGTGCTGGAGTCACTCATTACACTTTCCAATATAGGCCCCACTTTTTTCTTCTGTGATACTTTTTTAGGCTTGCCATGAGATAGGTTCCTGACAAGTGCTTCTACATTTCTCACTGAGAGATCCTCTTCGATGATCTCTTTGAAAATGCCTAGCTGTGCATCAACGGCTTCTACGTTAATGAGTGCCCTGGCGTGCCCCATGCCAATCTTTTGGTCACGCAAAGCAATCTGAATGTCAGGAGGAAGTTTGAGTAATCTCAGATAATTGTTCACCGTTACTCTATTCTTCCCTACCCTAGCGCCGAGCGTTTCTTGTTTAATCTGACACTCAGTCAGTAGTCGTTGGTAGCTCAACGCTATTTCAATGGGATTTAGGTTTTCTCGCTGGATATTCTCAACAAGTGCTATTTCTAGCATTTGCTGATCGTCAGCAGTACGGATGTAAGCAGGGATTCGAGTGAGTCCTACCATCTTAGCCGCTTGTAGCCTCCGCTCTCCGGCAATAAGCTGGTACGTTGATGGCGTCAACTTCCTGACAGTAAGAGGCTGAATAATACCATGCAGCTCAATAGAGTCCCGCAATTCCTGCAAAGCCGTGAGGTCAAAGTCTTTCCTGGGCTGGAAGGGATTGACCTGAATTTTTTCGATAGCAATATCTTGTATGGGATTGATAGCCCCATCTTCTGCCAAGAAGGAGGCATCTTCCAGCAAGGCACTAAGCCCTCTACCCAACGCATTTTTCTGCTGTGTTATCTTTTGTTTGATCATATTACCAGTGAAGCGGCTATATGCTGCGCCGCTTGCTTATTAACGATCTCTTTGGCAAGATTGAGATAACTTACGGCTCCTTTGCTTTCGCCATCGTACAAAATAGTAGGCTTCCCAAAGCTCGGTGCTTCACTCAGTTTGATATTTCTGGGAATAATGGTCTCAAATACCATTTTTTGAAAATGCTTCTTTACCTCTTCTACTATTTGATTAGAAAGGCGGAGCCTAGAATCATACATGGTTAGAAGTATCCCTTCGATTTCTAGCTCAGGATTTAGCCGAGACTGAATGATTTTGGTGGTGTTCAGTAGCTTACCTAGCCCCTCCAACGCAAAGTATTCACACTGCACAGGTATAATCAAGGAGTCAGCAGCAGTCAAGGCGTTGATGGTGATCAGCCCTAAAGAGGGGGCACAGTCAATAATAATGTACTCATACTCTTGGATAAGCGAGACCAGGGGTGCCCGCATTTTTTCTTCTCTATTTTCAAAATTAATCATCTCCACTTCTGCTCCGACAAGGTTGATATGAGAAGGAATGATGTCTAGGTACTGAATAGCCGTTTTTTGGACTATACTGCTGGGCTTAGCCACATTGATCATGCATTCATAGATGCTACTGGTGACTTTCCTAGGATCAATGCCCAAGCCAGAGGTAGCATTGGCTTGTGGGTCAACGTCTACAAGAAGGGTCTTGTGCTCTAGTACAGCTAAACTGGCAGCTAAGTTAATCGCGGTAGTTGTCTTGCCGACGCCTCCTTTTTGATTGGCAATGGCGATTTTTCTTCCCATTATAATTCATTAGTCTGGCCTACGCTCATCAAGATAAGTGTTTTACCTCGCTCTTCTGCCATGCGTTTTACCTTCTTGTGATCAATTTCAATACCTGGAAAACTATCGTAGTGCATACCGATTATTTTTTCAGTTCCCACATAGTCTGCTGCATACAAAGCCTCTTCAATACCCATCGTGAAGGTGTCTCCTATGGGTAAAATAGCAAAGTCAACATCGTAGAATACGCCAATATGCTTCATATCTTGGTGTAATGCAGTGTCTCCAGCGAAATAAAAGGCTTTAGCTCCACTTTGTATCACAAACCCCGTAGCACAACCCGCATAGCTACCATCAGGCATAGCGCTAGAATGTGGTTCATACACTGCCTTAATAGTACCAAAGTCTAATACTCGTTTACCTCCGGGATTAATAGGAAGTGATCTGGTAATGCCTTTTTTCTCGTACCAGTTAACCATCTCAAGGTTGGCAATAATAGTAGCAGGATGGTTGTGATAAATCCTCTCTACATCTGCCACATGGTCATAATAGCCGTGGGAAAGGAGTATATAGTCAGCCTTGATAGCGTCTATATCGACCGTTTGAGCAAGTGGGTTGGGAGAAATGTAGGGGTCAAAGAGTAACTTAGTTTTGTTGACTTCTACTAGAAAGCAGGCATGCCCTAAAAAAGTGACCTTCACGAGGAGTGCATAGTTTGTTAGAGGATAATTTTCCAAATATAGCAAGATTGCTATGCATTTATCACAGAAGATGCGCATGCAAAAAAAGATCCCGAGTCTTGCGGACCCGGGATCTTTCATAGTGAAGGACAGTCTCAGATTACATCATGCCACCCATACCACCACCCATTGCTGGAGCAGCTTTTGCTTCTTCTGGATCCTCTGCTACCACACACTCGGTAGTTAGAAGTAAAGAGGCTATAGACGCTGCATTCTCTAGCGCCAGCCTGGTCACCTTAGTAGGGTCAATGACTCCCGACTTGTACAGATTTTCATACTCACCTGTTCTGGCATTGTACCCAAAATCTTCCTTGCCTTCTTTGACCCTTTGCAGAACGATAGACCCTTCGCCTCCGGCATTGGCCACAATAGTTCTCAACGGAGCTTCTAAAGCAGCTGCAACAATAGCTACGCCTGTAGTTTGATCTTCGTTGTCTACCTGAACACTTGCAAGCACACCCATGGTGCGGACGAGGGCCACACCACCCCCTGGTACAATACCTTCTTGCACAGCTGCTCTAGTGGCATGCAGAGCGTCATCTACACGGTCTTTCTTTTCTTTCATCTCTACTTCTGTAGCTGCTCCAATGTAGAGGATAGCCACGCCACCTGAAAGTTTGGCCAAACGCTCTTGGAGCTTTTCCTTGTCGTAGTCTGACGTAGTGTTCTCTATTTGGACTTTGAGTTGGTTGATCCTCGCTTGGATATCCTCTTTTTTTCCGCTGCCATTCACAATGACGGTATTCTCTTTATCCATGTTGACTTTTTCAGCAGTACCTAAGTAATCTAGGGTAGCGTTTTCAAGCTTATAGCCTCTCTCTTCAGAGATCACAGTACCCCCCGTAAGCACAGCTATGTCCTCCAACATGGCCTTTCTTCTATCACCAAAACCAGGTGCTTTCACAGCAGCTACTTTGAGTGAACCACGTATTTTGTTGACTACCAGCGTAGCCAACGCTTCTCCATCTACGTCTTCGGCGATAATCAATAGCGGCTTTCCGGTTTGGGATACACTTTCAAGAAGAGGGAGCAACTCCTTCATAGAAGATATTTTCTTGTCGTAAACCAAAATGTAGGGATTCTCAAGCTCTGCCTCCATTTTCTCTGTGTTAGTCACAAAATAAGGGGAGAGGTAGCCACGGTCAAACTCCATACCTTCTACAACTTTTACTTCGGTGGCTGTGCCTTTAGCTTCTTCTACAGTAATCACGCCATCTTTGCCAACTTTGTCCATAGCATCGGCAATCATCTTACCAATCATGCTGTCGTTGTTGGCCGAGATCGTAGCTACTTGCTCTATTTCCTTTGAACCACTGATAGGCTTAGAGTTTTTCTTGAGCTGCTCCACGACGGCTGTGATAGCTTTGTCAATGCCTCGCTTTAGATCCATAGGATTAGCGCCCGCAGCCACGTTTTTGATACCGTTGGTAAAAATAGACTGTGCTAGTAGCGTAGCCGTAGTTGTACCATCTCCAGCGCTATCCGCTGTTTTGGAAGCCACTTCTTTGACAAGTTGAGCACCCATGTTTTCTATTGGGTCTTTCAAGTCAATCTCTTTGGCCACAGAGATTCCGTCTTTGGTAATGCTGGGTGCACCGAATTTTTTATCTAATATGACATTTCGGCCTTTAGGTCCTAGCGTGAGCTTGACCGCATTGGCCATGGTATCCACGCCTTTCTTCAGCTTTTCACGTGCTTCTGAACCGAACAGTATAGTTTTTGCCATGTTGATCGTGTTTTTTAAGTTAAAAATTGAATTTCAGAAAAGCCTGCTTGGCTATACAACTGCATAAATGTCTGATTCACGCATGATTAGGTAGTCGTCACCTTCGATGGTGATTTCTGTGCCTCCGTATTTACCATATAGTACGTGATCACCAACTCTTACGGTCATGGGCTCATCTTCTTTGCCTGGGCCTACAGCCACTACCTTGCCCTTCTGCGGTTTTTCTTTGGCCGTATCAGGAATAATAATGCCACTTGCTGTTTTTTCTTCGGCAAGGGCAGGTATTACCAACACCCGGTCTGCTAAAGGTTTGATATTTATTTTGCTCATAGTTGGTACGAGTTTTTAGGGTTAAAAAATTACATCCTTCGGAGTCATACATCCATATTCCTTCTAACCACATACTATGCCAAAAAGTGCTGGCAGGAATGTCAACCTACTAACGTGCCCAACATAGAAATGATAGGACGTCTAGATGGCTTAAGAACTGACAAAGTTACATTCTCTGAATAAAAAGTATGGGACAGCTATACGAGGCCGGCTAGGTCGAAAGTACCAATAAATTAGTGTACTTGAAAGACTTCGTCGGGGATGGCTGCTCACGTGAAGTCTTGTACTGATGCCGATAGATTACTCTCATGACTAGGATGCTAACGAGGAGGGGAAGGTATAAGTGTTTGTTCATGATGCGTGTTGTTGTATAGAATGCGTACATGATGCAATCAGATCTTACCCATCAACCGTTGTGCAGACTCAGCAATCTGTACGGCATTGGTGGCTGCTCCTCTGCGCAAGTTATCCGCTACAATCCACAAATTCAGGGCATTGGGTTGTGAGTGATCTCTTCGGAGGCGCCCTACAAATACTTCATCTTTATGGCGGGCATAGAGGGGCATAGGGTACTGGTGCTGGGCAACATTATCTTGTACCACAATGCCTGGAGTGCTGTTTAGTAGGTGGGTGACTTCATGCAGGTCAAACTCTTTTGCCAACTCCACATTGACAGCCAGGGAATGACCGCCCAACACAGGGACTCGGACAGCAGTAGCAGTGATACGGATCGATGGATCTCCTAATATTTTCTGTGTTTCGTTCACAAGCTTCATTTCTTCTTTGGTATAGCCATTATCCAAAAAATCATCGATATGAGGAATAACATTGAGGTCAATGGGATGGGAATAGGCTCGGGGTGCGTCGGCCAGCCCTTGACGCTCTGCCATCAGCTGCCCAACGGCTATTTTTCCAGTACCGGTCACTGCCTGGTAGGTAGCTATCACCATGCGCTGTAGGCCATAATGCTGGTGCAGGGGAGCCAAGGCCATAACAAGCTGGATAGTGGAGCAATTGGGGTTGGCAATGATCTTGTCATCGGCTTGTAGCAAATGTCCGTTGACTTCGGGCACAATGAGCTTGTAGTCTGGGTGCATGCGCCAGGCTGTGGAATTGTCAATGACCGTAGTGCCTGCCGCGACAAAACGCAGGGCCCATGTTTCAGATACAGCCTCACCGGCAGCAAAAATTGCGAGTGTAGGTTGAGCCGCAAGTGCTGTTTCCAGGCCAATCATTTCATAAGCCTTCCCCGTCCAGTGGAGGGGTTGCCCTATGGAGTCAGCAGAGGCCACTGGGAGCAACGTTTTCAGCGGAAAACGACGTGCTTCTAAAACACGCAAGACTTCTTGGCCAACAAGACCGGTAACGCCTACGATAGCAAGCCGCACGTGATGGTGAGTTTTATGATGAATAGTGTCAGCTCAGCATACATACCTGAAGTGGCAGCCAAGATTCGTTGATTTTGTGCTCATTTTTTGACAAGGACCTCCATGATCCTTTCTAGTACTTTTTCCGCGTCGCTGCGTGGACCGCCATAATAATTGACAATGATCGCAAAAGCAATCTCATCTCCAAACCGATTGGTGCAGTAGCCTGCAAATCCTCTTATACCACCCAGGGTGCCTGACTTGCACCTAAAGTTTCCTCGTAAGGGTGCTTTGCTGAAAAGAACAGCCAGATTACCCGTTTCTCCTGCTATGGGTAATGACTCGAGACTATTGCAGAATAGTTGCTGGATGTTTCCCACTCTTTTTGGGAGGCATATTTGGTCTTTCACATACCTGTTTGCGGCCCAATGGGCTCCTTAAAGCGGCCTATCAAGTCTTATAA
>JBJORC010000077.1:0-7483 GCA_046049605.1 Bacteroidota bacterium | reverse complement strand
AAAGCAGCAACTTATGGTAGAGAATATGAACGGCTTGGTGCGTCACTATTTGACGCGTTTGTCAGAGGAGAAGCAAATGCTATTCAAAGTCCATAGCTATGGTAGAATACTCGCTGAAGCTGCTCTTTCATAAACTATCTATTTAAAATTAGCAATGCCAGAGAATTTTCTGTGGAGAAAAGAGTAGAGAAAGAGCTATCTTGGTCCCTTCATTTGTGCGACGTTGTGTCCATGAGCAATAAAAGGGCAATCATGAGGCGATTTTTCTCTTTATTAGTATGTCTCGGCACCGTCCATGGTTTGTTGGGACAACAGCCTACCTCCGAAGGCGCTCTCAAAGACGCTGAGTTTGTCATCAAAAAAGAGCGCAGGCTCCTACTGCCCGAAGCTGCCCGCTTGTTTGAAAGTGTATCTGCTTCGTCTTTTGTAACAGATCCAATAAAGCCTTTGGAGTATGTGCTGCCAGACTTATTCCCCGAGTTTGATACGCTACCTCGCAAGGCCAAAATTTTGCGTGCCAAGCCCGGTATTGTTGCCAAGCCCTATGGAGTCTACCTACAAGGCGGCTATGGCAATTTGCATACGCCGTTTTTGGAAGGGTTCTTTTCTAACAGGCACCATTCGAAATATGCTTATGGTCTTCATATTGGGCATCTATCTGCTGGAAAAGAGGCCTATTTCGAAGAAACTCGTAATCTAATCCAGCTGCACGGCAAGTTGTTCACTGAGACGCTACGTCTGGGAGGGGAGATTGATTACCATAGAGATGGATATCAGCTATGTAGTCCTGGGAATAGCACTTCAGCAGTACCTCGACGACAAACACTCCAGCAGTTTACGGTGCGCAATACTTTGGGCAACTATATCCATGGAATCTTCAACTACCAAGTTGATGCTTCGTTCCATTACCTTGAGGATGCTTATCAAGCCCGTGAAAGTCAATGGGGATTCAATGGAAGAGGAGACTACACCCTCAACGATGCATTGACGTTGAAGACTTTTACTGACCTTTACCTTACTAAGCACGGTGACACCACGGCAGTCCAACGCAATCTATGGCGGCTCAAGCCCATGCTGTTTTTTATGCTCAATGGTTTTGATGTGCAAGGGGGAGTTAACCTAGTCTATCAAGATGATGTATCCTATGCGTCCGACGCCTTGAACGTATATCCAGTTTTGGAAGTCAAGTATGACCGTTATAAGTGGTTGAGGCCCTATGTAGGCATTAGCGGTGACATACAGCGGAATTCCTTACAAGGCTTCCTTCAAGAAAACCCTTTGTTAGCTCCTCAAGCAACTTTGCGCCACACCAACCAACGTTTTTTGTTTTTTGGGGGGGCTAGAGGCGATGTTGTAGAGCAGGTAAGTTGGCATACGGGGTTTTCTGTAGGCAATCACAAAAACCTCCACTGCTTTGTCAACAACGATCAAGATCCCAGCCGGTTCGATGTTCAGTACGATCCATCAGCGACACTACTCAACACATTTGGCGAGCTAACCCATACTAACCGAGCTGAAACTTTGACAACGCGGCTAAGAGGCGATTATTTCCATTACACGCTACAAGAACTGCCTAAACCTTGGCACAGACCCCGTTACCAGCTGGATTTACTAAGTACCTATCGCTTGCACGACAAGCTTGTTTTTAAAGGTGCCATGCATTGGGTAGGGGGGATAGAGGTACAGAATGTGATGACCAAAGCGCCTGTGATGCTGGATGATGTAGTTGATGTAGATTTGGGCATTGATTACTGGTTGAGCTCGCGGCTTTCTATCTTTTTCAACTGCCAGAATCTCTTAGCCAGAAAAAATGAGCGACACCTCCATTATCCTGCCCGTGGCTTCCACGGTATGCTAGGACTTACTTATGCGTGGTAATGTGTCCGCGTTGTTTATTTCTTCCTAAAAACCAACTTAATTGGCACCCCTTCTAAGTCGAAATGACTACGAAGCTGGTTTTCTAAGTAACTCTTGTAAGGCGGTTTTATATACTGTGGGAGGTTGCAGAAAAAAGCAAAAACAGGCGTATAGGTAGGTAGCTGCGTAATGTACTTGATTTTAATGTACTTCCCCTTGACAGCAGGTGGATTGTACCGTTCAATGGCGGCCAGCATCACCTTGTTAAGTGCTGAAGTAGCGATCTTCTTCTTTCTGCTTTCATAGACCTGCAGGGTTTTTTCAATGGCCTGGTAGATTCGTTGCTTTTTCACTGTTGATATAAACACAACAGGCATATAGTCCAGGGGCACTAATTTTTTCAAAAGCTCCTTTTTGTAAGCCTCTGCTGTGTGACTATCCTTCTGCATCAAGTCCCACTTGTTGACCAAGATCACTAAGCCTTTTTTGTAACGGTGTGCCAATGAGATCAGGTTAATATCTTGGCTCTCTAAACCCTGCGTGGCATCTAGCATGATGATACATACATCAGCCTCCTGCAAAGCACCGATGGCCCGAATCACGGAATAGAACTCGATGTTTTCTTTTACCTTCGCTTTTTTCCGGATACCGGCCGTGTCGGTCAAGACCATTTGCTTGCCATACAGCTTGTAAGTAGTGTCAATAGCATCCCGGGTAGTACCAGCGAGGGGTGTGACAATGCTTCGCATTTCTCCTAGCAACACATTGAGAAAAGATGATTTGCCCACGTTAGGCCTGCCTAGGATAGCGACTTTTGGTAGCGACTCTTCCACTATTGGGTCCTTGTCCTGGAAGTGTTGGATAACTTCATCAAGCAATTCTCCCGTACCTGTGCCACTAGCTGCCGAAATAGGGTAGGGGGTCCCCATGCCTAGTGGATAAAAATCATGCATCATTAGTGCAGTAGGTACATTGTCTGCTTTGTTCGCTACTACCAGCACAGGCTTGCAAGCAGCCCGTAGTACTGCTGCGAAAGCTTTGTCCAAGCCTGTGAGTCCATCTTTGCAGTCTACTAAAAACAAAATGACGCTTGCCTCGTCAATGGCTATCTGGACTTGTTGGCGAATAGCACTTTCAAATATATCGTTGCTGCCTTGCACATACCCTCCCGTGTCTATGACCGTAAAATGCTTGTCTGTCCACTCTGCGTAGCCATAGTGCCGGTCACGTGTGATGCCGCTTTCGTTATCCATAATCGCCTTACGCTGCTCGACCAGTCTGTTAAACAGTGTTGACTTGCCCACGTTAGGCCTGCCTACAATTGCTACAATATTCGCCATCAGGGCACAAAGTTAAAGTTGGGTACTAAAAGAAGTGATTAATTATGAATGATGAGTAGTGACGATGTCTAAGGTAACCATACATATCCTATTAGCTGGCACGCCTGTTTGTATTTGGTACGTGAACAACTTGTGTACCTATTTTTTATGGTTTAGCAATTGAATGCCTAGTTGTGCTATTGGTCACTTATCATGCGTTAAGTATATCCAAACTGGTGAAGGCATTGTGATTTTGTGCGCCAACCAGGCACTACCTTGACGTGCTGCTCCAAGAAGACTTTCTTCCCTAAGAACCTCTCCAGGTCGTGGCGTGCCTCTATGCCTACCTTTTTCAGGGCATGCCCTTGTTTACCAATCAGGATGCTTTTTTGACTTTGCCTGTCTGCATTGATGATGGCACTAATCTTGATGAGATTCTCCTCTTCCTTAAACGTATCAATGACTACTTCAACGCTGTAAGGAATTTCTTGATGATAGTTGCGTAATATCTTTTCACGGATAATCTCTGCAGCAAAAAAGCGCTCAGGCTTGTCCGTAAGCATGTCTTTGGGGTAGTAAGGGGGGTGTTCGGGCAAGCAGGCCAGAATATGCGTAAAAACTAGTGCTGTGTTGTAGGTCTGCAAGGCAGAGACAGGGATAATCGCCCTGACTGATACATGGTTAGACCAATACTGTAGCACCTTTTCTAGTGCCACCTTATTTATCAAATCTACCTTGTTGATGAGTAAGAAAATAGGGGCGGTAAGGTGAAGCAGCTTTGCACTGAAATCAGTGGAGAGATCCTGATCGTGTGCATCCACCACCCAAAGTAGCGCATCTGCATCTACTAGCGAACTGTGGACTACTCGCATCATGGATCGTTGCAACGCATAGTGGGGGGTAATGATACCTGGCGTATCTGCGTAAATGATCTGAAAGTTATCTCCACTCAAAATGCCTGCTATTCGGTGGCGTGTAGTCTGTGCTTTGGCCGTGATGATGGATAGCTTTTCGCCTAGCAGCGCATTCATCAAGGTAGATTTCCCTACATTGGGTTTGCCGATGATGTTCACAAAACCAGCCTTGTGGGATAACGAGGTCATATGGGAATAAAAAGTCTAACAATCTCATGGCAATTTACGGTAAAAAAATTACCTTCGCAGGTGCGGTATCGGTCAACTTACGGAACTTTGTTGGTTTATTGGATCCTGTATGACAGTTATTAAGAGTTGCTAAGCAAATCTGGTTAGTCAATTAATGAAGCGTTCAAGCAATCTTTAGATTGCGGGGTGGAGCAGCGGTAGCTCGTCGGGCTCATAATCCGAAGGTCGCAGGTTCGATTCCTGCCCCCGCTACTACGTCGCGTCGGCTACTTGCAGTAGTACGATGCACAGAGTTTCGCTGGAAGCATACACCAATTTTACAGAGAACTTTTTCCTTTCAGCACTTAAAAAGTGCGTCTAGGCGGGTCTTTTTTTCCAGATCGAGCAACTGCTGCTTAACAGATGTACCGGCAGAAAACCCTCCTATCTTACCATTGCTCCGCACCACACGATGGCAGGGTAACAAAATCAACAGCGGATTGCATCCTACGGCCGTAGCTACCGCCCTGATGGCATGAGGAAACGATGTTAACCGAGCCAATGCTTGATAGCTTATTTTCTCACCGTAGGGTATATCATTTAGCTGTTCCCATGTTTCTTTTTGCAGTGGTGTTCCGGCTAAGGTATATGCTACACTGAACTGCGTGCGCTCACCCTTGAAATATTCAACCAATTGTTGCTTTAGAGATTCAAAACACGTTATACGATCACGATATCCCCAATGCTTTTCAATCGTAGGAAAGCATTGTTGGGCCACGAGATATGTACCAATGAGTTTCTCTTCTTTGGCTACCAACAGCATTTTTCCTACAGGCGTATTAGCGTAGGTATAAAATATAGACTTTACATCGATGTATTCTTTCATTATTCTGGTCGTTTGTGCTATATGTGCTGGTTGGACTTGAGCTGTGTACCGGGTGACCTTGCTGCCGTACCAAGATCTCAGTAAGCGTAAAATTTTACTGGCATAGTTTCTTTTCGAGGTTTCGGATCTTTTTGTATCCGAATCTACTGTCTTTTTGCTACCCATTAAGACAATGAAGCCAGGACAAGATAGCAGATTTACTATTTTTGCCACTGCCTGAGAAATCGTTACGTTTACGCCTGTGGGGTTCTCTCTTTATTTCCGTATTCAGCCTGTATCAGTGTTACCTAGCTACAGACCATACGCATGCATTTCACTTTAAACACATTTATGCAAAGTATAAAGCGGATCTTCAAAAAAGTGCTTATTGTTGTTGTGGGCATTTTTACCAGTCTGTTCCTCCTTGTAGGGATAGGCCTATTACTGTTGCAGCCTAGCAAGCCTAAAATCACTGATAAGACAGTCCTACACATAGCACTTCTTGGGAAAGTAGTAGAGGCTGCCCCTGATAGACTCATGCAGCTTGTTAGGGGGCAGGAACAGGTCATCGACCTCTCGACGTTAAAAGATGCTATCAAGTATGCACAGGAAGACAGCAATATCCAAGGTATTTACTTAGAGGCCAATGTGCTCAGAGCAGGCTGGGCTAGTTTAGAAGAAATTAGAAATACGCTCCTCTCTTTTCAGAAAACTGGGAAATTCATCGTAGCCTACGGAGAGAATTATACACAAAAGACCTACTACTTGGCATCTTTGGCAGACGAGATTGTCCTGCACCCAGCAGGCTTTTTCCCTTTAAAGGGCTTGAGTCAGACGGTCTTTTTTTACAAGACCCTGCTTGATAAACTAGAAGTAGCACCCCAGGTATTTCGTGTTGGTGAATACAAAAGTGCCGTGGAGCCTTTCACACGCCAAGACATGAGCCAGGCGAGTAAACACCAAAGAAGCCAATTACTCGATGCTATCAATGACCACTTTCTGGGTAGCATAGCTGTTGCTAGAGGCCTGAAGAAGGCTTCTATTCAAACCATGGCAGATGCCTTGTCGGTGGTCATACCCCGCGATGCCTGTCATGCCAAGTTGGCGAGTCAGGTGGGACACTTTGATGATGCAGAAGCATTGATCAAAGCCAGACTTTCTTTGTCTAAAGAAGCTCACATCAATTATGTGCCCTTTGATAAGTATGCCTTATTCAAAAAGACACCTCAATCTTCCAAGCAGCAAATAGCTGTGCTCGTAGCCGAAGGGGATATTGTTCATGGTACCGGTGTACCGGGCACCATAGGCTCCAAAGATCTAGCAACTAGTTTAAAAGCCATAAGAGAGGATAAGTCCATCAAGGCCGTAGTCTTGAGAATCAATTCTCCTGGAGGGAGCGCCCTTGCTGCTGATGTTTTGTGGAAAGAACTAGTTTTGACCAAAGCCCAAAAGCCAATAGTGGCTTCCATGTCAGATGTGGCTGCCTCAGGGGGGTATTACTTGGCGGCAGCTTGTGATCGTATTCTGGCACATCCTACCACTATCACAGGCTCTATAGGTATTTTTGCCCTTTTCTTTGATGTCCATGCTCTGCTCAGCAATGGGTTAGGAATTACTACGGATGTAGTGAAGACGGGTAATTCAGCTGACTTATTTGAAAATCCAGGCAGATCATTCAATAACCATGAAAAAAAAGTGATCCAGAAGGTTGTTGATGCGGGCTATAATACGTTTCTAGAGCGGGTAGCTGCAGGTAGAAATATGGATAAAGGGCTAGTAGAGCGTGTGGCTGCAGGAAGGGTATGGACCGGCCAAATGGCACAAGAAAAAGGGCTTGTAGATGAGCTAGGAGGCCTTGAAGCAGCTATTCAAGCGGCAGCCAAACTTGCGGCCATTGAAGACGAATACACTGTCTCGTACTGGCCCAGGCTAAAGACTTTGTCTGGGCGAGTACTCAGCGATTTGAAAGATCATGTAGGAAATAAGTCAGCTTTGCGTACGCTACAAGCCAACTTCCCAGCGCTCAAGCCCCTGCAAGAACTTATCAATATGACAGGCATTCAGGCCCGCTCACCTTATATGATTGAGATTGAATAACGCAAAGTAGCTAGTCGCCCCTTAACAAAGGGAAATTTCATTGCCTACTATGCGATAAGGGATATTTTTTGAATATTTTACCCAAAATAGCGTAGCAAAAAACGCAAGGAAAGGATAAATTTAATTCAAAACCTTGCAGAAAATATCACCGTTATGTTAGGAAAATCTCCTCATCAACAACAAACCGAGCTGTTTAAAAACCTGCTTGCTCATCGGTTGAATCCTCAGCACCCGCTCTACCTATTAGCCCGGGTCATCCCCTG
>JBJORC010000076.1:0-15239 GCA_046049605.1 Bacteroidota bacterium | reverse complement strand
TTCTGCAAGGTTTTGGATTTAATTTATCCTTTCCTTGCGTTTTTTGCTACGCTATTTTGGGTAAAATATTCAAAAAATATTCCTTATCGCATAGTATGCAATGAAATTCCCCTTTGTTAAGGGGCGACTATTTAACTTACACGGAATCATGGAAACACTCTTGTTAAGGGGCGACTACTTATCTTTTAGTACGAGATGATTCTTAACTAGACCGCAATCTAAGTGTCTAGCTCTTCTCAGTAAGAGCAGGTTCATTAGGAACTACTTGCCTGAGAAACATGTCACTAAAGAACAGCCTGTTTTTTAGTGACCGCATCTTTCGGATTCTCTACTTGTTCATACCCTTCTTGGGTCCCGATGATTGCTTGACTATACTTTTTAAGTCCAGTTCCAGCAGGAATCAAGTGCCCCACAATCACATTCTCTTTCAATCCCCTTAGCATATCGCTTTTTCCCCTAATAGACGCTTCACTTAGCACTTTGGTAGTCTCCTGGAAAGAGGCTGCTGATATAAAGCTCTCTGTGCTTAGTGAAGCTTGAGTGATACCTTGCAATTTTGGTCGGGAGACTGCCGGTTCAGCATTTCTTGCCTGAATTGGTTTCAGGTCCTGTCTCTTTAATTCAGTAGCTTCTTGTCTAAACTGGCCTGCACTAATGACCTGTCCGGCTTTTAGGACTTGCGAATCACCTGCATCGGTAATGACCTTCTTGTCAAGAATCTTATCATTTTCTTCTCTAAAAATTAATTTATCAACAATCTGTCCCGGCATGAAAGTAGTATCTCCTGACTCTATTACCTCAAGCTTACGCATCATCTGTTTTACAATGACTTCGACATGCTTGTCATTAATCCTCACCCCCTGCAAACGGTATACCTCCTGAAGTTCATGGACAAGGTGTCTTTGTACCGCAATGGGTCCCATAATCGCTAAAATATCAGCTGGCGAAATAACACCATCAGATAGGGGATCACCTGCCTTGACGTAGTCATTGTCTTGCACCAGAATATGCTTTGATAAGGGTACTAGGTACTTCTTTTTAACTCCTTCTCTGGATTCAATAAAAACTTCCCGACTACCTCGTTTGATATCGCCATAGGTAACAGCCCCATGTATTTCACTGACAACGGCTGTATTGGATGGATTTCTAGCTTCAAAAAGTTCAGTAACCCTAGGCAGGCCTCCCGTAATATCTCTGGATTTGCTCATCATTCTCGGGATTTTCACTAGAATCTGTCCCGCACAAATTTCTTCTCCCTCTTCTACCATCAATCGAGCGTTTACTGGAAGGTTATAGTGGGTTGTTTCATCTTCCCTAGACTCCACAAGAAGGGTCGGATGTTTTGTTTTGTCCCTGGTATCAATGATTACTTTCTGTCTGTGCCCTGTTTGTTCATCATATTCTTCCTTATAAGTAATACCTTCCTCTATAGCCTCAAATATGACCGTCCCGGCCAATTTGGCAAGAATAACGGCATTATAGGGGTCCCAGTAGCACACCTCCTGATCTTTTTTTACTTGTTCACCTTCTCTAACCTTCAAGTACGACCCATAAGGCACTGAGCTAGCCATCAAAACTTTCTTTGACTGCGGGTCTAGGATTCGTATCTCGCAAGACCTGCTCATCACTACTTCTAGTTTTTCCCCGAAACTGTTAGTGGTCTCTACAGCACCTATATCTTCGAAAGTAACAAATCCGTCATACTTGGCTTTAATTTTCGCTTCTACAGCAATGTTAGAAGCGGTACCCCCTACGTGGAAGGTCCTTAGTGTTAGCTGTGTACCTGGCTCACCAATAGATTGTGCAGCAATGACGCCCACCGCTTCTCCTATTTGTGCCATCTTGCCTGTGGCAAGGTTTCTACCATAACATTTGATACAAACTCCACGCTCAGCTTCACAAGTCAACACTGACCTAATTTCTATTTCTTCTACACCTGCCTCATCAGCTGCAATAGCAAGCGCTTCCGTAATTTCTTCACCAGCAGGAATAAGTAGCTCTTTCGTACTAGGGTGATATACATCATGAATAGCTATTCTGCCTAGAATCTTTTCAGAAATTGGCTCGATGACTTCATCATTATCTTTCAGTGCTGAAACTACAATTCCTCTTAGCGTACCACATTCTTCTTCAGTAGTAATTACATCTTGTGCCACGTCAACTAGCCTCCTGGTTAGGTAACCTGCATCAGCTGTTTTCAGCGCCGTATCAGCCAACCCTTTTCGTGCTCCATGGGTAGAGATAAAATACTCAATGACATCCAGTCCTTCCTTAAAGTTAGAGAGGATAGGGTTTTCGATGATTCCACCCACAGAGCCATGCAAGCTTTTTTGTGGCTTAGCCATCAGCCCCCGCATTCCTCCGAGCTGACGCACTTGCTCTTTCGACCCCCTTGCACCTGAGTGCATCATCATGTAAACAGAGTTAAACCCTTGCTTATCTTTTTCTAGCTGCCCCATGAGCAGGTCGGTAATTTGTGTGTTGACACGCGTCCATATATCGATAACTTGGTTGTATCGTTCTCTATCAGTAATCAGCCCCATCAGGTAATTATTCCAAACGACGTCCACTTCTTCTTTGGCTTGGCCAATTAATTGATCTTTTTCTTGAGGCACTTTTACATCATCTAGTGCTATAGACATCCCGCCTATATAAGCAGCCTGGAAGCCTAGCTCTTTAATCTCATCAAGGAACTTCACGGTGCGTACCGTACTTGTTTGCTTGTATACTTGGGCAGTAAGAGCTTGTAGCTTTTTACTGGTAAGCATCTCGTTGATGAAGCCTAATTCTTCAGGAACATATTGATTAAAGACAACTCTGCCGGCAACTGTGTCAACCATTTTTACTACCTGAGTGCCGTCAACTTGATTCTTAACCTTTACTTTTACCTTGACATAGGCATGCTGGGATATACTATCACTGTCCAAGGCCATAATTACTTCTTCAGGGGCATAAAAGACCATCCCTTCACCCTTAACGGGGTGTTGGGCAGTGCTCTCTCTACCTCTTGTAAGGTAGTACAGGCCAAGTACTATGTCTTTAGAAGGTACAGTAATGGGTACTCCGTTGGCAGGATTGAGAATATTATGTGCTGATAACATCAACAAAGATGCTTCTGCAATAGCCTCTTGGCTTAGAGGCACATGCACAGACATGGTATCGCCATCAAAGTCTGCATTGAATGCGGTACAGACTAAAGGATGCAGCTGAATGGCTTTACCTTCTATCAGCCTAGGCTGGAAAGCCTGAATGCCTAGCCTATGCAGTGTGGGAGCCCTGTTGAGGAGTACTGGGTGGCCCATCAAAATATTTTCTAGAATGTCCCAAACGACTGGTGTCTTCTTTTCAACAATCTTCTTAGCAGACTTGACAGTCTTGACTATACCTCGCTCAAGGAGCTTGCGGATGATAAATGGCTTGAACAGCTCTGCAGCCATATCTTTGGGTAGACCACACTCATAGAGCTTCAGCTCAGGCCCTACTACAACCACAGACCTTCCCGAATAGTCCACACGCTTTCCTAAGAGATTCTGACGGAATCGTCCTTGTTTTCCTTTGAGCACATCACTCAAGGACTTTAGCGGTCTAGCTCCTTCAGAAGCCACGGCGTTGACTCTTCTAGAATTATCGAACAAAGAGTCTACCGCTTCTTGGAGCATTCTCTTTTCATTTCTAAGAATGACCTCAGGTGCCTTAATATCGATCAGTCTTTTAAGGCGGTTATTTCTGATAATCACTCTTCTGTAAAGATCATTGAGATCAGAAGTAGCAAATCTTCCCCCTTCTAGGGGCACCAGGGGTCTCAACTCGGCAGGTATGACTGGAATAATACGCATGACCATCCACTCCGGCTTATTTTCTATCCTGCTTTTTGCTTCCCTAAATGCTTCTACTACTCTCAAGCGCTTGAGTGCTTCTGCTCGACGCTGCTGTGAAGTATCATGCGCTGCTTGGTGTCTCAAGTTAAAAGACAATTCATCAAGCTGAATCCTGGATAAAATCATCTGCAGAGCCTCAGCTCCCATCTTGGCAATGAATTTCTTAGGATCGTTATCGTCCAAAAGCTGATTATCGCGGGGAAGCTGGTCTAGGATATCTAAATATTCCTCTTCAGTGAGGAGCTCCATGTAGTTAAGGTTGTCTTCTGCTTTTATACCCGGCTGAATCACTACATACCTTTCATAATAAATAATTTGATCTAGCTTTTTGGAAGGTAAACCAAGCAGGTATCCCATTTTGTTAGGGAGCGATCTAAAGTACCAGATATGGGCTACAGGCACCACCAGATCAATATGTCCCATTCTCACGCGCCGCACCTTCTTTTCGGTCACCTCAACCCCGCATCGATCACAGATGATCCCTTTGTATCTGATCCGCTTGTATTTCCCACAATGGCATTCCCAGTCTTTTACAGGACCAAAGATTCGCTCACAAAAAAGTCCCTTCATTTCTGGTTTATAGGTCCTGTAGTTGACTGTTTCTGGTTGGGTAACTTCCCCATAAGAACGCTCTAGAATGACTTCTGGAGAAGCCAGGCTAAGGATCACTTCTGATAAATCACCCGTAATTTTTTTGTCTCTTCTAAATTTCATAGCTATCAACTTATCTTGCTACATTTAACACTTATTGTGCTAAGCGATTGGGGTTATCTGAGAGTAACTTCTAGGCCTAGCCCCCTGAGCTCGTGTATCAGTACATTAAATGATTCTGGCAAATTGGGTCTGGGAATATTTTCTCCTTTTACAATCATTTCATACGCCTTGGAACGCCCAACCACGTCATCTGACTTGATAGTTAGCATCTCTTGTAGGAGATAGGCAGCGCCAAAAGCCTCCAGTGCCCACACCTCCATCTCACCGAAACGCTGTCCACCAAATTGTGCTTTGCCACCTAGTGGCTGTTGTGTAATCAAAGAGTACGGTCCTGTAGAACGTGCATGCATCTTCTCATCGACTAGGTGTCCTAGTTTAAGCATGTAAATGACGCCTGTCGTTATCTCCTGGTCAAACTTTTTGCCTGTTAAACCATCGTAAAGTTCTGCCTTGCCCCAATTGGGCAAACCAGCCTTTTCTAACTCTTTTTCTATGTCTTCCATTGAAGCTCCGTCAAAAATTGGCGTAGCATATTTTCTCCCTAGCTCTTGGCCTGCCCAGCCCAACACGGCTTCATAAAGCTGTCCTAAGTTCATGCGGGATGGCAACCCAAGAGGGCTCAGGACGATATCGACAGGTGTGCCGTCAGCTAAAAAGGGCATGTCTTCTCGACGAACAATCTTGGAAACGACTCCTTTGTTACCGTGCCTGCCCGCCATCTTATCTCCCACTTTGAGCTTGCGCTTTTTAGCGATGTAAACCTTGGCTAGCTTTAGAATACCTGTTGGGAGGTCATCACCTACCTCCAGATAAAATCTTTCTCTCCTAAAGTTGCTGATGATCTCATTGCGCTTTTTACTGTAATTCTCTACGAGCTGGTACACCAATTCGTTTTTCTTTTTGCTCGCAGTCCATTGATCCAAAAGCACGTCCCCAAGTAGATTTGTTTCTTCAGGAATACTGTAGTTTGCCTCGTCACGATATATGTTCTTACTAGGAAACAAATTTTTCTCGATCAGTGTAGCAGTAAATTCTTTGCCTTTCCCTATGAGCTCGTCTCCAAATTTATGGTGGATGCCCTGCGATATTTCTCCTTCGAGCAGTTTGGCAAGTTTTTCAATTACTGTGGTTCGTAACTTCAACAAGTTTGTGGCATGCAGTTTCTTCAGCATCTCGAGCTCCTTTTTAACCCTGGCTCTGGCCTTCTTATCTCTACTAGGTCTAGTAAAGAGCTTAGTGTCCACTACAACCCCTTGCATCGAAGGAGGTGCTTTTAAAGAAGCATCTTTGACATCTCCTGCTTTATCACCGAAGATAGCTCTTAGTAGTTTTTCTTCAGGGGTGGGGTCAGACTCTCCCTTGGGTGTGATTTTACCAATAAGGATATCGCCTTCTCTTACCTCGGTACCCACTTTGACAATACCATCTTCATCAAGGTGGCTAATTGCCTCTTCACTCACATTGGGGATCTCAGAGGTTAATTCCTCTTCTCCCAATTTGGTATCCCTCACTGCTAACGAAAACTCTTCAATATGAATGGAGGTAAATGTGTCTTCTTGAACAACACGATCTGAGATAACAATGGCATCTTCGTAGTTATAGCCCTTCCAAGGCATAAATGCTACCCTGAGATTTCTACCTAGGGCTAATTCGCCGTCTTTCGTAGCATAGCCCTCACACAGCAGTTGCCCTTTCTTTACTTTTTCACCTTTAGATACTGTGGGTCTAAGATTGATACATGTACCTTGGTTAGTTCCTTGGAACTTAGTCAATAGATGGGTTTGCAACGTGTCATCGAATGCAACCAACTCTTCTTCTTTTGAAAGCTGGTACTTGATTATAATCTTGTCGGAATCTACATAGGTTATTACCCCATCTTTCTCGGCACGTACCAAACCTTTAAAATCTCTAGCAACACGCTCTTCAATACCTGTACCTACAATAGGGGCCTCAGGTTGCGCAAGAGGCACTGCCTGTCGCTGCATGTTTGAGCCCATCAGGGCTCGACTTGCGTCATTATGTTCTAAAAAGGGAATCAAGGCTGCCGCCACAGAAACAATTTGGTCGGACGCCACATCCATGTAGGAAACCTGCTCAGCGCTAACAAGAGGAAAATCACCAGCAAACCTTACCTTAATTTTGTCATCTAATAGCTTACCATCTTTATTGAGTCTTGCATTGGCTTGTGCAATATTGTATAGATCTTCTTCCTCAGCAGTAAGGTAATGTACCGTTCCCTCTAGGTCTGCTATTCCATTGGTGACCTTCCTGTAAGGAGTCTCAATAAAGCTCATAGCGTTGATCCTAGCATGCATACACAAATAGGATATTAATCCAATACTAGGGCCTTCAGGGGTCTCAATTGCACAAAGACGCCCTGCACACGTATAGTGTATGTCTCTCGCCTCGAACCCTGCCATATCTTTTGATAGTCCACCGGGGCCTAATGAAGAGATTCTTCGCTTGTGTGTCACCTCCGATAGAGGATTCACCTGATCCATGAACTGCGAAAGCGGATTAGTGCCGAAGAAAGAGTTAATGACTGACGATAGGGTTCTTGCATTAATCAGATCAGCAGGTTTAAAGTCTTCATTATCTCGCACATTCATTCGCTCCTTGATCGTTCTAGCCATCCTGGCTAAGCCCACACCAAACTGGGTATAAAGCTGCTCTCCTACCGTCCTTACCCTTCTGTTACCTAGGTGATCTATATCATCTACAACTGTCTTGGAATTGTCAAGTCCAATTAAATATTTTATTATCTGTATGATGTCTTCCTTAGTCAGTACATTGGTTTCAGAAGACGCATCCACACCAAGTCTCTTATTGATTCTGTAGCGTCCTACTTCACCTAGATCATAGCGCTTGTTACTAAAGAATAAGCTTTGAACCGTCTCGCGTGCGGTTTGTTCATCGGGTGGCTCTGTATTCCGCAACTGGCGATAGATCTGATCAACGGCTTCCCGTTCAGAGTTAGCATTGTCTTTGTGTAAAGTGTTATAGATAATGTTGTAGTCTGTAATGCTGATATCAGCTCTGTGAAGAACCACAGACTTAGTTCCTGATCCTAGGATCACATCAATTGCTTCATCATTCAGAATAGCATCTCGCTCCAACAACACCTCGCTGCGATCCATAGCAACTAGCTCACCAGTATCTTCATCTACAAAGTCTTCTTTCCACGTCTTGAGCACACGAACTGCTAGCTTCCTGCCAAACGCGTGCTTTAGCGCTGTTTTAGTAGCTTTTATTTCTTCTGATAATCCAAAAATTTCCAGGATTTCTTTGTCAGTACCATAACCAATGGCTCTTAAAAGGGTTGTGATTGGGAACTTTTTTTTACGGTCGATATAGGCGTACATGATGCTGTTAACATCTGTAGAAAACTCGATCCATGCTCCTTTGAAAGGAATGATCTTGGCAGAATATAGCCTAGTTCCACTAGCATGGGTACTTTGGGCAAAGAATACGCCCGGCGATTTGTGTATCTGGAAAACGACAACACGCTCGGAACCATTGATGATAAAAGACCCCTGGGGAGTCATATAGGGAATATTACCTAGAAAGACCTCTTGTTCAATCGTTTCAAAGTCTTCACTGTCTTCTCCATTCTGCCGTAGCCTTAGCTTGGCTTTCAAGGGTACCGCATAAGTTACCCCCCGCCTAATGCATTCTTCTGGTGCATATCTAGGCGTTTCCAGAATATAGTCAACAAGTTCTAATACGAAATTGCCCCTAGCATCCTCGATGGGGAAATTTTCCATAAAAACCTTGCACAAGCCTTCCTCTGCCCGCTTTTCAGGGGGAGTATCCAACTGAAAAAAGTCTCTAAATGATTTGAGTTGAATGTCAAGAAAGTCAGGATAATCTGTGACAGACTTAAGAGAAGCAAAATTGATTCTTTTGTTGCTAGGTTTTTTTTTCTCTACCAAGGCTCTATAGATTTAAATTCTAGGTGTAGAAATACAGACACACCTCCTATGTATAGGGTGCGTATTTTCAATAAAAAAGGCATGAACACTTAAATGATCTCTAGCAAAAGCAATCTTTAGGGAACAAACTTGTATGAAACGGCCCCAAGTATTCTTCAAAAAGTAGAGAAGAATCAACTGCTGATACTATTTTAGTTCCATTTCAGCGCCCGCTTCTTCAAGCCTGCTCCTGAGGGCTTCTGCCTCATCCTTGGGGACTCCTTCCTTGATAGACCTCGGTGCGCCATCTACAAGTTCTTTTGCTTCTTTCAGGCCCAGCCCGGTTAGTTCTTTAACGAGCTTAACAACAGCAAGTTTAGAAGCACCTGCCGATTTGAGGACCACATCAAAGCTATTTTTCTCTTCAATAACTTCAGCACCGCCACTATCTGCTCCACTAGCCACCACAACAGGAGCAGATAAAGCTGCAGGTTCAATGCCGTGCTCCTTTAATATTTCCGTTAATTCATGAACCTCCTTAACACTTAGGTTAACAAGCTGTTCTGCGAATACCCTTAAATCTGTCATTTTTCATTAAAAGTTTAGTTGATAATAAAATGAGTTTGAGACTACGTCTCCCTGGCTGCCAAAGCCTTCATCAAACCTACTAATTGATGCTTACCAGACTGAAGTAAAACTATTACACTGGCGATAGGTGTGTTCAGTAGTGTAATTAATTCACCAAGCAGCTGAGCTTTTGACTTGAGCTGACTTAATGCATCTAGGTGCTCCTCTCCAATAAATAACTCCTCGTCAATAGAGGCTCCCTTGAGGAATGGGCCTTCCGACCTCCTTTGCTTTCTAAAATCTTTGATGATTTTTGCAGGTGTACTGCCAATATCTTTACTGAATAAGATACCGGAGACCCCTTTGAGGACGGTATCACTAAAGGTTGAGTAAGCTACTCCACTTTCTAGCTTTTCAAGCGCCTTGCTGATCAAGGTATTTTTTACCACTTGGTATACTACGCCTGCTTGAACACATTTTCTTCTGAAGTCGTTAATTGCTTCTACATTAAGCCCTTCCGCATCTATAATGTAGAAATAATCAGTCGAAGCAAGCTGCCGCGCCAAGGTTTCTACAATCTCATTTTTTTCTTTCCGTGTCATTTTCTTACAGTGCAGGAGTGCTATTTTTTTCGATAAAAATACCTTTACTCATGGTGCTAGAAAGGCTGATACTCTTAACATAATCCCCTTTTGACGAGGTGGGCTTTAACTTTATAATACTGTCCATGAGTTCAAGTATATTGCCTTTTAATTGCTCACCTGAAAAAGACACTCTCCCGATACTAGCATGTATGATGCCATATTTGTCGACCTTAAAGTCAATCTTTCCAGATCTAACCTCTTGTACAGCTTTGCCCACACTGGTAGTGACCGTACCCGTCTTGGGGTTAGGCATTAGCCCCCTGGGACCTAGTATTTTTCCCAGCCGCCCTACTTTTCCCATCACCGATGGCATGGTGATGATGGTATCTACTTGGGTCCAGCCTTCCTCAATCTTTTTCAAGTATTCATCTAACCCCACATAGTCGGCACCTGCTTCTTGCGCCTCTTTTTCTTTGTCAGGGGTGCACAAGACTAAAATTTTAACCTTTTTGCCGGTGCCATGAGGGAGTATTACCGTACCTCTTACCATTTGGTCTGACTTTCTGGGGTCTACTCCTAAACGAATAGCAACATCTACAGAAGAATCGAATTTCGAGTGGGTAATTTCTCCAACAAGCCGCACAGCGTCATCCAGAGGATAGGCCTTTTGGAGGTCGTATTTCTTAATAATCTCTTTCGTTTTTTTTGTCAACCTGGCCATCGATTTCTTTTTTAATTAGCCCAAGGCGCTTCACCACTCACATTTAACCCCATGCTTCTTGCCGTTCCGGCGATCATTTTCATCGCAGCAGGTAATTCAAAAGCATTCAGGTCTGGCATTTTGAGCGTTGCGATTTCTTCTACCTCATTCCATGTCACAGTACCTACTTTTTTTCGGTTAGATTCTGGAGACCCTTTTTTGATCTGAGCTTTTTTCATCAGTAAGGTGGTAGCCGGGGAGGTCTTGATAACAAAATCAAATGACTTATCCTTATAGACCGTGATGATTACAGGCAGCAGCTCTCCTTGTTTGTCTTGAGTTCTAGCATTAAACTGCTTGCAAAACTCCATGATATTGACCCCCTTACTACCAAGGGCAGGCCCCACAGCACCAGATGGGCTAGCTGCACCTCCTTGTACTTGTAGTTTGATGTAAACTGCAATTTCTTTGGCCATACTTTTTACTCAACTCAAAAGTGCTCGATGCTACGAAAATTTTTCTACCTGTATATAACTAAGTTCAACCGGTGTGTTCCTTTCAAATATCTTTACTGCAATATTAAGCTTCTTGCGTTCTTCAAATATTTCCTGAATACTGCCCGAAAAACCATTGAAAGGCCCGTCGATTACTCTCACCATTTCCCCAATAATAAATGGTGACTCTAGGCACAGATCACTAGCCTCCCCCTCGTCTACTCTGCCTAGTATTCTATTCACTTCAGCTTGCCTGAGCGGAACAGGTGCCTTAGAAACACCCCAACCTCTTACACTCAGAAACCCTAACACTCCGGCAATATTTTTTATGGCATGACTCGCCCTACCATCTGACAGTTCAGCGCAGATAAGTACATAACCTGGGAAAAAATTACGCTCTTTGGTTTTTCTCTTGCCTGCACGCACCTCATACACCTTCTCAGCAGGAATAAGTATTTGTGTAATACAGTCTCCCAACTTTTGCCTTACTAACTCCGCCTCCAGGTAAGATTTAACTTTTTTCTCTTGCCCGCTGACTACTTTCAGTACGTACCATTTTGGCTCATCCATTGTCAACGTAGTAGTTTTTTTCCCTCGCTCTAGAAAGTATTGTAAAACCAAGAAATAGTATTTTTAAAGGCCAGGTCTACCAATCCAATAACCACTGCAAACACAAAGGAGGCGATTAGTACCAGCCTTGAGCTACTTTGAAGCTCACTGTAGACAGGCCAAGAAACCTTATTCCTTATTTCATCTATAGACCCGAGAACAAATGATTTTATCTTTGACATGCTGTTATTCGGCACGGGTGGAGAGATTCGAACTCCCAGCCAATGGTTTTGGAGACCACTACTCTACCGATTGAGCTACACCCGTGTAGATACCTCAACTGGCTCGCAAGTTTACGCAAATGGCCCATCATAAACAAGCACATCCCGTTTTCAGGGAATGTGCCTGAGATATAGAATAGGCAACATAGTTACTCAATAATTTCAGTCACCTGACCTGCGCCAACGGTTCTACCACCCTCACGAATAGCAAAACGCAAGCCTTGCTCCATGGCTATTTCGTTAATAAGCTCTACTTCAAATGTTACGTTATCACCAGGCATTACCATTTCAATGCCTTTGGGGAGTACCACTTCTCCCGTTACGTCGGTAGTTCTAAAGTAGAACTGAGGCCTATACTTATTGAAGAATGGTGTGTGGCGCCCTCCTTCTTTTTTGGAAAGAACATATACCTCTGCTTTAAACTTACGGTGGGGCGTTACAGAACCTTTTTTACAAATAATCATCCCTCTACAGATATCTTTCTTATCAATACCGCGCAGTAACAACCCGACATTGTCGCCTGCTTCTCCTCTATCTAAGATTTTTCTAAACATCTCGACCCCGGTCACCGTAGAGGTCAAATTTTCTGCCCCCATACCAATAATCTCAACGGCATCTCCTGAGTTCACAACACCTCTTTCAATGCTTCCAGTAGCTACGGTACCACGACCTGTGATGGAGAAGACATCTTCTACGGGCATTAGAAAATCCCGATCCACTAGTCTTTCAGGCACAGGTATATACTCATCTACTGCATTCATCAATTCTTCTACTGCTTTCTCCCACTTCTCTTCACCATTGAGGGCCCCTAATGCAGAACCTTGGATAATTGGAGCATTGTCGCCATCAAACTTGTAAGCATTCAAGAGCTCTCGCACCTCTATCTCTACCAACTCCAGTAGCTCAGGGTCGTCGACAGCATCTACTTTGTTAAGAAATACTACGAGCTTGGGTACGCCTACTTGAGAGGCCAACAAAATGTGTTCTCTGGTTTGAGGCATAGGACCGTCTGTAGCAGCGACTACTAAGATAGCCCCATCCATTTGTGCGGCCCCGGTTACCATGTTTTTTACATAATCCGCATGACCAGGGCAGTCTACGTGGGCATAGTGCCGCTTAACTGTCTGGTACTCTATATGAGAAGTATTGATGGTTATCCCCCTTTCTTTCTCTTCAGGAGCATTATCAATGGAGCTGAAGTCCCTCTTCTCAGCCAGTCCTTTCTTGGACAAAACAGAGGAGATAGCAGCTGTTAACGTTGTTTTACCATGGTCAACATGGCCAATCGTACCGATGTTAACATGGGGTTTGGAGCGATTAAAATTTTCTTTTGCCATGTTTAATTTTCTTTTGTTTTTGAAACGAATATAGTTAAAGTGGCTCGATGCAGCATACCACACTACTCGCCCCCAATGCTACACAACCTCCCACACATCAACTCAACAAAAAGCTTGTCGAGCCAATGACGGGATTTGAACCCGTGACCCCTTCCTTACCAAGGAAGTACTCTACCACTGAGCTACATCGGCCTATACGGAGCGGAAGACGAGGGTCGAACTCGCGACCTACAGCTTGGAAGGCTGTCGCTCTACCAACTGAGCTACTTCCGCTTTTGCCATCAGCAGGCCAGGTCCATCAGCAGATCGAGCGATTTCCACGATTGTACCGATCAGATCCGCTGCCAATTTACGTTTTGGCTCTTACACTACCTAACTAAAAAACACTCGATAATGTGGCTAACCACCGAATCGAAGCACAGCATCACCAAGCCCCCCAGTAGCATGTGGGGAGGGTAGGATTCGAACCTACGTAGCTGTAAAGCAACGGATTTACAGTCCGTCCCATTTAACCACTCTGGCACCTCCCCAGAAGTAACGATAAAACCACTTTGCTGTACAAGTCGTGCTGTACAACGGTCACAAAGCTATATACTTTTTGTATTGGTCAAAAGTAACCTGCAAAAAAGTAGGGAAAGCACATGGAAACTTTCAATAAACTCGACCTATTTGTCTTGTTGCAGAAACATGCTATTATTGGTTCGTTTTGGTCATGTAAGGCTGGCGCCACCTAGTCTTCCCAGAGCAGTTCGTTTGCGTGCCTCGTAGAGGCAAAAGTGCCAGGATAGCCAAAGTTCAAGGACTTTGCTAGCGTGTACAACAACAGAACTTCGTGCCAATGCCTCGCAGGAGTAGATCTTTTGGATAAAAGGTCGCATGCCTCGTATAAAATGCAAGTGTCAGGGATAAATAAGAAAATGTTATCACTAACACCGGTGACTCGAATGGGCTTTGGCACCAACATGTACGCCCGTTGTTGGGGGTTTTTCCTCCGGGGGCCTCAATGTCAACAACAACAATGTCAACAACAACAACGGTGTGTCGTGTCTCCGGAAATTCTGTGAAGCAAAGCCCACTAAGTAGCCTATTGGGGTGGCTTAGGGGGCAACGAACTTGAGCCACCCTCCGATCATCTTGCCAATTTCTTGCAAGAGGGTCTGTACTTCCAAGTATTGCTTAGGCGTAATGGTGCGTGTTTCTTTCGCCAGACGAATCAGTACCTTGAGCAAGTCTATGTTAGTGCTAATCGCACAAAGTGCCTGAGCCCTTTCTTCTTCCTTGAGGTGGCTGGTACTGATGACTTGTTCCAAAAGAGCAAGAGACACGCTTTCACATCTTTGCCAAAGCGTATAACGTTGCATTTTGGGAATCGTACCATGATAACTATTTAGAATCTTGTAGAGACTATATAGCTTATGGAAGATAGGAATATCAAGCACAGAACGTTTTTGAGGCATGAAAGTAGCGCGTTATCTGTTTGATCACATGGTTTCTGTCGAGAACCTGCTCCTTGCTTGGGGGTATTTTAAACGAGGCAAGCGGCAACGAAAAGATATCCAATATTTTGAGCGATACATAGAGGACTTCATCTTCGACCTGCACGAAGATCTCGTTACACTGAGTTATCAGCATGGTAGTTACCAGCACTTCCATGTGTTTGATCCCCAAAAGCGTTATATCAGCAAAGCTTGTGTCAGAGACCGGCTGGTTCATCAGATGCTTTATGCTACCCTCACAGAGGTCTTTGACCAAACGTTCATCTTCCATTCTTTCTCTTGCCGTGTAGGTAAGGGTACCCATGCAGGCGTGCATCGGCTCCAGAAAATGCTAAGAAAAGTAAGTCACAATGGCAAACAAGCTTGCTTTTCCTTAAAAATGGATATACAACGTTTCTTTGATTCCGTAGACCATGCCATCTTAAAAAGCCTCCTGCGCAAACGTGTGCAAGATCATCGTGCGCTATGTATCACTGATCGTATCATCGACAGCTTCAGGAGCCAACCAGACAGTACCCGAAACATAGGACTGCCACTGGGCAATGTTACCTCACAGATTTTTGCCAATGTGTACCTGCACCCGTTAGACGATTTCGTGAAACACACATTGCGTCAAAAATACTACCTGCGGTACTGTGATGATTTTATCATGGTGGCACATGAAAAATCTCAACTCACTGCGCTCATTGAGCCTATTAGCGATTTCTTAGCACAACAACTACGCCTCA
>JBJORC010000075.1:0-9007 GCA_046049605.1 Bacteroidota bacterium | reverse complement strand
ATTATAAGACTTGATAGGCCGCTTTAAGGAGCCCATTGGGCCGCAAACAGGTATGTGAAAGACCAAATATGCCTCCCAAAAAGAGTGGGAAACATCCAGCAACTATTCTGCAATAGTCTCTTTCTATATCTTCACTCAACATGCCTGTTCACAAAAAACGAGACACAAAAACCATCGATCGGAAGCTACTTCAAAAGCTTACTGTATTTGTAAAGCCCTACAGGAGCACTTTTTATTTCCTTACCTGCCTCACATTCGTGCTAGGCGCGTTGGCACCATTGCAGCCTTACCTTATCCAGATCGCCATTGATGGTTATATCCTATTAGGTGATTACAAGGGGTTGGTGAGGGTGGCTGCCTTGCTTGTTCTTTTACTAATTATTCAGGCGGTTGCTCAGTACTACCAAACCTATCTTTCCGATTGGCTCGGGCAGCATGTGATTAGAGATGTCCGCATCCAGCTCTATGCTTATATCCTGCGGCTACGTACCAGCTTTGTCAACAAGACACCTATCGGAAGATTGGTGACTATCAACATTTCTGATACAGAAGCTCTTGCCAATGTCTTTAGCGAAGGCATGGCAGCGTTGATCGGCGATCTTTTGCAGATGCTGCTCATGGTTGTTCTTATGTTCTACATCAATTGGCGATTGGCTCTACTTAGCTTGGTTACCTCGCCCTTGATAGTGATCGTTACTTACATCTTTAAGGGGAAGATAAAGTGTGCCCTGAGAGCGGTAAGGAATGCGGTAGCCCAACTCAACGCCTTTGTGCAAGAGCGCATTGTAGGGATGACCATGGTACAGATTTTTGGTAGGGAGCAACATGAACTAGCCCAGTTTAAGGCTCTTAACGAAATACACCAAAACGCTGGTATCAAGTCTGTAAAGTATTACACATTCTATTTTCCGTGCCTCAGCATTATCAACTCAGTGTCGATCAGCCTGCTTATTTGGTATGGTGCCAAAGACGCTATACACGGCATAGTTACCTTAGGCCAGCTTGTGGCTTTCTTGATGTACATCAATCTTTTTTTTCGCCCGTTGCACTTCATCGCAGATCGATTTAACACGCTACAAATGGGCATCGTGACTACGGACCGGATCATGAATCTGCTGGAAAATGGTGAACAGGTGGACGATACAGGCGCCTATGCTCCCCAACAACTTCAGGGAGCAATTGTCTTTCAAAATGTATGGTTTGCTTATGAGGACCAGGATTATGTCTTGAAGGATATTTCTTTTCAGATAGAAGCCCAAAAGTCTTTGGCCATCGTCGGGGCTACTGGGGCAGGAAAGTCTACACTCATCAATTTGCTAGAACGCTTCTACGATGTACAAAAAGGAGTGATCCATATCGATGGCGTTAATATCAAGGACTATAAGCTCCAGATTTTGCGCGAACATGTAGGCCTTGTGTTGCAAGACGTCTTTCTCTTTTCTGGAAGTATCTACGAGAACATCACCTTGGGAAACCCTGGCATTGATAGAGAACGTGTTATGGAAGCCACTCAGCTTATGGGCATGCACGATTTTATCTTACAGCTACCCGACGGGTATGACTACAATGTTATGGAAAGAGGGATGACCCTTTCTATGGGACAGAGACAATTGCTAGCCTTTGCACGCGTGCTGGTTTATGATCCTTGTATCTTGATACTGGACGAAGCAACGGCTTCTCTAGACACAGCGACCGAACGACTGATTCAAAAAGCTACTGCCACGTTGATGCAAAACAGAACCTGTCTCCTCATAGCGCACCGCCTTGCTACTATCCAGCATGCTGATAAGATCTTGGTACTGAACCATGGGAAGATTCAAGAAGAAGGAACTCACGAAACCTTACTAGCCCAGGGAGGTTATTATGCAGCGCTGCATCAGGCCATATGATTAGGACGTCTTTAACTTGGCCAAAACCTCTTGAATCCGCTGCAGTGCTGCTCTTAGCTGGTCTTCAGCGACTGTATAGGAGATTCTGATGCAATTAGGTTCACCAAACGCACTGCCTGCCACCACAGAAACATGCGCTTCTTGTAGGAGGTACATAGACAGCGCATCCGAATTTCGGATAACGACTTGCCCATCCGAACGACCAAAATAATGGCTAACATCAGGAAAAAGAAAGAAAGTCCCCAAAGGCGTGTTGGAGCGTAAGCCTGGAATTTCCTTCAGAAGCGCTAAGCAGAGGTCACGTCTCTTACGATAGACATCAGCCATTAGCTGTACGGCTTTTCTGTCGCCTTGAATAGCAGCCAACGCGGCACGCTGGGCAATGGAGGAGGGTGCACCAGTGGTTTGCCCCTGGATCTTCTCACAAGCTTTGGCGAGCCAAGCCGGTGCTGCCATATACCCTACTCGCCAGCCTGTCATGGCAAATCCTTTAGAAAAGCCATTGATTGTGATAACGCGGTCTTGCATGCCCGGCAGTGCGCCCATACTGGTATGCTCACCTATGAAGTTGACGTACTCATAAATCTCATCTGCAATGACAAAAACATGGGGATGCTTTGCCAGTACCGTTGCCATGGCCTCGAACGCTTGTTTAGAAAAGACATGGCCTGTAGGATTACAAGGGCTAGAAAAGACCAAAGCTTTGGTCTTGGAGGTAATGGCCTGGTCTAGCTGCTCAGGAGTAGGCTCAAAGTTGTTCGCTAGCTTGCCTCGGATTAGCACAGGCTTGCCCCCTGCCCATTGAATGATAGATACATAACTGACCCAATAAGGAGTGTAAACCACCACCTCGTCTCCAGGATTGAGCAAACTCAAAAATACGTTGGCAAGCGCTTGCTTGGCGCCATTAGACACAACGATTTGGGTAGGTTCGCAGCAAATGTTGTTCTCCTTGTGGAGCTTTTCAGCAATAGCCACCCGGAGATCAGCATAGCCTGCCACTGGCGTGTAAGAGAAATAATCACCTGCATCGATCGCCCGTTTAGCTGCCTGTTGGATGGGGAAGGGCGTTTTAAAGTCTGGCGCTCCTATGCTCAGGTCGACAATGTCGTGTCCTTGTGTCTGCAAATCCGTGGCCTGTTGGTTCATTGAGATGGTGGCCGATTGTTGTAGGGAGTTGATGCGGTCAGCAAGAAAGTGCTTCATGAGGTAGGTGAATACTTATAAATTTGCGACGAAAGTACACATATTTACTCGCAAACTAAATCAGCTACCGTTGAGAAGTATCCACCAAGAAGATCCCATTGTTGCTTTAGCCACTCCACCTGGCCGTAGCGCTATCGCTGTCATTAGGCTTTCAGGAGTAGGCGTGATTGCGCTCGTGAATCAAATTTTTCAAGGCAAAGACCTGACCCAGCAAGCTTCTCATACGATTCACTTTGGCACCATCCATGACAAGCAAACACACCTAGACGAAGTATTAGTCTCCATCTTCAGGGCTCCAAAGTCCTTTACCCAAGAAGACGCCGTAGAGATCTCTTGCCATGGCTCTAGCTTTGTTGTGCAGCAAATTATCCAGCTTTTGACACAGCACGGAGCGCGTTTGGCAAAACCAGGAGAGTTTACGTTGCGTGCTTTCTTGAACGGTAGGCTGGATTTGGCGCAAGCAGAAGCTGTGGCAGATCTCATCGCTGCCGACTCGGCCGTGGCACATCGCACAGCCCTGCAGCAAATGCGGGGCGGATTCTCCTCAAAAATCAAGCAACTTCGAGAAAGGCTGGTTCACTTTGCCTCTATGCTTGAGTTAGAGCTAGATTTTTCCGAGGAAGACGTAGCCTTTGCCGATAGAATGGCCTTAAAAAAACTGGCCCAAGAACTATTAACACCCATTACACAGCTTATAGAAAGTTTCGCGCTCGGCAATGTCATCAAAAATGGGGTCCCTACTGTGATTGCTGGTAAGCCCAACGTTGGCAAATCCACTTTGCTCAATGCCTTGCTCAATGAAGAAAAAGCAATTGTCTCTGATATGCCTGGTACCACCCGCGATTTGATTGAAGCCGAGGTGAACATCGGAGGTGTGAATTTTAGATGCATTGATACTGCAGGGCTGCGAGAAAAGACAACTGACGCCATAGAGGTCATAGGCATTGCCAAGACCAAAGAACAACTCCAGAAAGCTGCACTCATCATCTATCTCTTTGACTTAGCTACTGAAACTTTACCTAGCATTCAGCAGACGATCCAAAAGCTCGAGGCATTGACCGTCCCCTGTATCAAAGTGGGCAACAAGATAGACGTTGCACCACCTGATTTGTTAGAGACCCTTCAGCAAGAGGATTTTGTGCTTATCTCGGCTGCTCAACAACAAAACATACCTCTCCTAAAGTCACGGCTCCTGGCGTGTGTGGCATTAGACCAGTTACAAAGGACGGATACCATTGTGGTCAATGCTCGGCATCATGAAAGCTTGAGTAAGAGCAAAGAAGCTTTGGAAGAAGTGTTGCAGGGCATAGCAAGTAAGCTAACCCATGAATTATTGGCACAAGACGTCCGTAGAGCACTCTACCATTTAGGAGAGATTACAGGAGAGGTAACTACAGAGGAGTTGTTGGGCAACCTGTTTTCCAAGTTTTGTATCGGCAAGTAGTGCCACAAACCTGGTCATACCTCGTTGTTTTTCTATAGGAATAATTACAACTTTGCTCCGAATTCAAGGCTTGCGTTGCAGGTCACCTTCTTCATGGAAGACATACTGCCTTTAAAGGCACTACTAAGTTCCCCCAAGAACATTGTCGTTACCGTACACCAGCGTCCTGATGCAGATGCCTTAGGAACTGGCCTAGGACTTGCTGTATTGCTCAAAAAGCAACAACACCAAGTACACGTGATTGCACCCACAGCATATCCTGCTTTCCTCAACTGGCTACCTGGCGCACAAGAGGTCATCATTTGTTCTCAGGGGCAGCAGGAAAAATCCTTCGAACTTCTAAACAAGGCTGATATTATCTTTTGCGTAGACTTTCCCAGCCTCAACCGGCTTCATGAAATGGAACCAGTAGTTAGAAATGCTGCTGCTACTAAGGTGGTCATAGACCACCATCCAACGATAGAAAAATTTGGCGATCTGGTTTTTAGAGAGACAGGGGCAGCAGCGACTGCCGAACTCCTGTACGAAATCATAGAAGCCCTAGGTGTACAAGCACTGGTCGATCAGGACATTGCTGAGTGCCTCTACGCTGGCATCATGACCGATACGGGTTCATTCAGAAATCCCAATACTACTGTTAAAACACATTGCATAACAGCCAGCTTGATGCGTCATGGAGCCGATGTAGCCAAAGTAAGCAGACTCGTATATGACAATAATCCCTTGAGTAAGCTAGAGTTTCTGGGCTTTGCCTTGAATCATCGGTTTGTAGTACTTAAGGAACACAATACCGCCTATTTTTTCATCAAGGTAAAAGATTATGAAAAATATCGCTTACAAACAGGCGATACAGAAGGACTTGTAAACCATGCACTTGCGGTTCAGGGCATCGTGTTTGCTGCTGTCATCAAGGAAAAGAAAGACGCCATACGCCTCTCTTTTAGATCTTCAGGAGAAGTACCTGTGAACCTATGGGCCAAAGAATATTTTGAAGGGGGGGGGCACAAGAACGCTGCAGGTGGTGTCTCTTACCTGACCCTAGAAGAAACAATAGCCAAATTTGAAAACCTGGTCAAAGCCAAACACAACATTTTAAACCCTAGCTAATGAAGAATAAAAAACGCCTCTACTATCTAATTTCCTTTGGTGGCCTTTTGATTGTTGCCCTTGCGTTCTTACTAAAAACTTACCGCCATGGATTTTTCAAAAAGACAGCTACGGGATTGCAGTACCAGGTAGTCAGTAAAGGACAAGGCCCTGGTCCTCAAGAGGGAGACATGCTTTTGCTCAATGTGTGCTGCAAAACTGACAAGGGCGTTGTGTTGTTGAATACTGAAGATCAGGGATTGCCTATGACGCTGCCCTACTCCGAGGAGACTTCCAAGAAAGATGGTGGCTTCTTCGAAGCCGTTGGTATGTTACTCCAAAAAGGAGACGGCCTCATGTGTAAGCTAAACGCAGGAGAAATATTTGGAGGAAATTTGGATCATATGACTGATCATTATGGGCTTAAGAAAAACGAAGAAGTATTTTTACATCTCCAGCTGCAAGATGTCATGACAGAAGAGATGCATAAAAAATGGGAAACCGAACAACTCGCTATGCTACAGAAAAAACAACAAGAGCAGATGGAAAAACAACACAAAGAAGACGCCAAAGTCATTATTGACTATCTCAGAGAAAATGATATTGTAGCCCAAGCTACGTCTTCTGGCTTGCACTATGTCATTGATACACCAGGCCAGGGTGTTCAGCCCAAGCAAGGGAACAAGGTAAAAGTCAATTACACAGGACGACTTCTGGATGGGAAAGTGTTTGACACGAGCCTAGCAGATATAGCTGAGCAGCACGGCATTCACAATCCAGAAAGAGCTTACGAGGCCCTAGAGTTCCAGTTAGGTGTGGGGCAAGTCATCCAAGGGTGGGACGAAGGCATTATGTGCTTGCTTCAAGGGGCCAAGGCACGCCTATTTGTCCCCTCTACACTGGCTTATGGCAGCCAAAGTGTAGGCAATGGCTTAATTCCAGCCAATTCTATTCTCATCTTTGATGTAGAACTCATGGATGTGAAGAGTTAGGGGAGGATACAGGATGAGATATACCTTGTTTTGTTATTGATCTATGTTTTTGTTTTAGGTAATCGTGTGCCAAGGTGGCCATCGATGCTGGTGCTGGGAGGAGATATGAAGCAAGAAGTGGTGATGAGTGGACTCGAACCACCGACTCACGGATTTTCAGTCCGATGCTCTACCAACTGAGCTACATCACCACGCAGTGTGGACTGGCAAATCTAGAGAATTTACCCCTTTACTGCAACCGAAACCCTAGAGGGGCAAGACAGCAGGCTCATGCACGCCTCGTGCCTAAGTGGTTAGACAATATAGTAACTTGCAGGTGTAGAAGTAGACAACACGAGTATTATGTATATCCCCTTTAATCAACTGTCCGATGTAGCCCGCATTTGGGTATATCAAGCTAGTCGCCCTCTTGAGCAGGAAGAAAAAGCAACGATGCTACAAAAACTACAAGAGTTCTTGGAGCAGTGGACCGCGCATGGCAATCCATTGCAATGCAGTACTGAGATACTTTATGATCAGTTTCTGATCCTAGCTGTGGAGGAAAGTCGGCAAAGTGCCACAGGTTGCGCTGTAGATGCTTCTGTGCAGTTTATTCGCGGACTAGAGCAAGCTTTTCAAGTAGATTGGCTCAACAGGACCCATATTGCTTTCAGGCGAGATGAGGCTAATTTTGTGGTTCCATTGGGTCAGCTCAAAGAAAAAATTCAGCAAGGAGATATCTTGGCAGACATACTTACTTTTGACAATACCATCACTGAAAAAGGAGAACTGGCTAGCAGGTGGCTGGTCCGTGCTGGGGATTCTTGGCTAGGTAAGTACTTTCATAGGTAACAACGTGGAGCCCACCGCCTATCCTCACAGGGTAGCCTCATTCACCTCTTTTGCTTCTGGGCTTTGTAGGCCTGCCACTCCACCTGATACAATAAACTTCATAATCTCCGTACTAGCGACGTCTACGGGAGTGACTGCGTCCTTGGGGAGAATGAATAAATCGCCTGAGAAATTATAAGAATGAGGGACATATACCGCAATACTCCCCGGCAAATTCATCGTTTTTAGGTCTTTTTGAGTTACAAAGCCTAGTTTTTGTAACTGGGCCTCTTTGTTCATGGTTACTAGTACAGGCTTGTCAAATTTCTTTTTATTGCCCACAAAAGCAGAGGTCAGGTCTTTGAGTGAATAATAGATAGTATTGATGAAAGGCAGCTTCTTGATCAAGTTTTCTGTAAGATCAAATACAGACCTGACCAGCAGTGTGGAGCCTAAGTAACCAAAGAAAGTAATAGAGGTCAGCAAAATTGCTATCCCTAAGCCAGGAATTTTTATCCCTATCAGTCCATCAATAAAGTTCAGGGCAAGTGAAATGATATAGATCGTCAGTGCGAAGGGTACCACTAGTAACAATCCCCGCATGAAGTATCCAAACAGGTCTCTTAGTAACTTCTTATTGAGTGGCATAAAAGTAGCGGTTTGAGCGTAAAACTTACTGCAGATCAAAAGGGTTGCAACCTATTTGCAACTCTTTCAGGGCTCATGAACGTAGGAGAAGCCAGCCTACAGGCTTCGTATGGACTGTTTCTCAACATCATGTCCACACGCAAAGTAATGTAAATAGACTGGCCAAGCTATAAAAAAGGTACACAGGCCAAAATAAGAGAATAGCTACATTGTTATACTACGGTTGCAGCGTTGTCTTTTTGGAATGTTTGGAGAATGCAGCAATGATTAGTGTAAAAGAGAAGCCCAGTAGCATGATACTAAAAAAGGTCCCGATCAATACAAACTCTGGAGTCATGTTCTGTATAAACTTTACTGCTTTTTCAATGATGGCCTCGTCTATGCTCCTTTGCTGCAAAGACTTTCGTATACTTTCGGCCAACTGTACGATGAAGGAAGCATCCACAAATTTGGTATGCAGATATAAAGGCAGTGTGTTTGCCAAGCCTGCGAATGAAACGACAACAAGCCCCAACTTGAGGCCCTGTTTGTAAGTCATTGAGTCGTTGTTGACGGCTTTGTAATAGTAATGTCCAGAGTAAATCCCTAGCGCTAGCACTACGGAGCCTAAGTCACCCCACAATGAATGCTGCAGCCCCATAAGCTGGACGATAAGTCCATACGCAATAAGTCCTAGCACGGTGATAAGTCCGCTCTTGATGCCAATGGTCCACATATTTTTTACAGTGATGAGATTCTTCTGTAGCAGTCCGACCGTAAAAATAGTGAGTCTTTTTTAAATAGTCGCCCCTTAACAAATAAAACGTGGGGCCAATGAGTTTGTATCCAGGTACAATTTTTGACGAAAGTCTAGTGGGCAAAAGCCCCAAAACAAGATAGCCAAAAAATTACCTGTCATTTCTCTGACCAGGAGCATCAAGTTGAACCCCATA
>JBJORC010000074.1:0-2732 GCA_046049605.1 Bacteroidota bacterium | reverse complement strand
ACTAACGCACTATTGGCCGGTATGGGGCTCAACTTGATGCTCCTGGTCAGAGAATTGGCAGGTAATTTTTTGGCTATCTTGTTTTGGGGCTTTTTCCCACTAGACTTTCGTCAAAAATTGTGCCTGGATACAAACTCATTGCTCCCACGTTTTATTTGTTAAGGCTCGACTAGATAACGGGTTCCTTAGTTTATGCCAAAACAGTGGCATAAGCTCAAAGTATTATCTGAAATTCTTCTCGTTAACCCAAAAAATAGGCGTTTAGAGCATCCTAGACCATGCAAAGGTCTCAATTCTATGGAGAACACTGTGCCAACATTACGGAAACCTGATGCTGAGCAGTTTTTCCCTACTCGATAACAAATCCTGTTCTGTCTTCTAGGTACTCAATGAGATGTGGCCACAGGCGAATTTACTATCTGAAACGCGGTTTGATTTTTATTGATCGAAACGTAGCACTCCTGGTGCTGACCAGGTGCGTATGGTGATTGCTTAGAAAATGCCTTGAAGGCTACTCGGTGCTTGCCTTCAGGCAGCCTAATGCGTGCATAGCAAATGCTGTGGGGTATTGTCTGCCAGTTTCTCGTATCTGCCTTTTCAGTAAAAAAATTAATACCCCCCATGATAGTGCCCAATACCTCGTTTTGTTTTCTGAGTTGATACTCGCTTGCCTTTTTTAAGGCAACTCTCAAGAGGGACTTGCTTAATTCTAAAACCATGCGCTGTCTTAGTACTTGAAAAGAAATGGAATTGACGTTCTCTAGCACTTCGAATACCTGTTTTTTACCATCAGGTGCGAGGACATAAGCCCCATCATAGACTAACGGTCGTTCTCGGTATTTAGGGAAAGCCACCCGAATGAATTTTAAATCTGAAAGTGACTCGCTTTCACTGTTGCCAGGAATCGGGAAGGGAAAGCATAAACCAAGTTCTTCATTATTAAACGTCACTACACCGCCCGAGCCCTGGACTAGCACAAAGTTGATACTCCACTCGTCCTTCACCGGCCCCAAACCATTGTTCCATAGAAAAACAACATCCCCCAGCGTAGCCTCCTCGGCAGGGTCATATTTGAGCTTAAACTCCTGTTGATATTGATCTACCTGGTCATGCAACCCTGTTTTGTAAGCAGTGTAAATCAGGTCTTTCTTAAGCTGCTCTGGCACATCTAACCCAAATAAACGTTTGTAATCTTCTTGGTATATTTCAGTGGCATTTCGGTAAGCAATAAAGGCATTGTTATACTCATGGTTGGCTTGATACACAAGGCCCATGAGTGTGTGGATAAAAGCGTCTCGCCTGTATTTGTCAGCACTGCTGTACTTATCACACAACTGATTCAGCTTGATAGTAAGCCGACGACACTCTACCAAGGCTGCATTGTTCTGCCCCAACTGCAGGAAGTTGATTGCCTTGTAGTAGTGAAGCAAAAGTACCTCATGGTCTTCCCCCTTGTAGTCAGTTACGGTAGAATTAATAACAAAAGCCAGGGCTTCATCTAAGGGTTTGGTTAAGAAGTTTTCGTGCGTGAGGTATGCTTGCTCAAAAAAGTAGTTACTCGCCTCATACCGCTGCATCAGATGGGACACTACGCCTCTATTTAAGTAATAGAGCAACCTAGTCCTACGCCGTTCGGCACGCTTGTCCTTGGCAAGCAGCGCATCGGCCTCCTCCAGTCTGCTGGCTGAAAATAGCTTATGAAATTTAGCATCTTTCTGGTAGTGCGTGACATGGCAAGCCTGCAACAATAGCAAAAAGCCTATGAGTATCGGAAGATGTATTTTTTTCATTAAAATTTCATAAACCTTACGCACCCACTCTTGGGTTAAGGAGCCCAATCAACTATTGCCAGTACGCTTGGGTATATTATGTGTACTAAGCTGCAGAGGGTATGGTTCCTCGGTATTTTTTCTTGATTTTTTTACCTTTCCCCTTATACTTTTTAATCTTTTTTTCTCCTACCCACACAAGTTCGTTGGTCTCTAGGTCAGCCAATTCTAGATTCACCTGATAGAACACAACCTTATTGCCTCCCTCCGTGTCTACGATCGTATTGATGATCCCAAACATCATGTAATCTGCCCCTAACTCGCGACCCAAGCGCTTTTGCGTTTCTGGCGAAACAAAGGCCGCTTGTCCTGCTCTTTCTCCCCGCAATTTTTCTCTAAACGTGCTGTTGGCTACTATACGTATTTCTCCCTCCTTGATCAACGCCCTTTCTAGGTCTTTGATAAAAGTTTCTGCTTCAATATGCTCATGGCTCTTGTTAAGAATCGTACCTACAACGAGCACTGGCTTGTGTTCACTGTAGACCAAGGCTTGTCCCATCTCATTATCTTCGGATAGAAGTTGCTGCACTTTTTTTGAATGCGTTTGCTGGAATCTGGCTAACCAAGGGGCGTTAGTAACCTCTTCTAGCATTTTTTCAGCTACCAACCTTGAATCTGTATCGTTCCACCGATCACTCAAATCGGTTACTTGGGTAATGCTAGTACGGGTAACCCTCAATGGGATACAACTTGTAACTGCGGCTACGAGGAGCCCACTAAAAAATCCTAGTCTCAATATGCATTTCATGATGTGTTGTTTAAAAGATTAAGCTGCTGCAATGCTATGAGACTATTGCAGAATAGTTGCTGGATGTTTCCCACTCTTTTTGGGAGGCATATTTGGTCTTTCACATACCTGTTTGCGGCCCAATGGGCTCCTTAAAGCGGCCTATCAAGTCTTAT
>JBJORC010000073.1:0-9631 GCA_046049605.1 Bacteroidota bacterium | reverse complement strand
AGCCTAACAGCTACCACCCCACAAACGCACCTCGAACTTAGTACTAATACCGCATCACTGCTGCTTATAGGCATTTATCGTCACCCCAAACTCTTTGAGAAAAGCTACTCCTTCCTCCTGCTTGATGCCTTTGTAAGCCGCATAAGATTCTACATAAATGACTTTTTTGATACCCGCACTGAAAATAACACGTGCACAAGGCAAGCATGGTGCCAAGGTCACATAGAGCACAGCTCCTTCTACAGAAGTATGGTTTTTTACAGCATATAAAATGGCATTTTGCTCAGCATGCAAGGCCAGAAAACAACTTCCTTTAGCATCTCGGGAGCAGCCTACGCCAGGCCACTTCTCATCGCAATTGTACGTACCCGCTGGGGGCCCATTGTAACCAATAGAAATGATGCGGGTCTCTTTGGCCAAAACAGCGCCTACTTGCTTTTTGACACAGTGTGATCTTTTGGCTAGATTCGTCGCCAGCGCTATGAAGATATCATCAAAGTCAGGTCTTCCCATTCAAAAATTCTTTGCAATTGCTGCATCAGCGTAAGTTACCACTACGAGGGAGTGATTCCCCTTAGGCAAGTCAAATGGCCACTCGCAAGCCCCATAACCGGCGAATTTCTGGCAATCCTACCAGATAGGTCCGCAAAATAGAAAAAATAAAGATGATCGTAATTAATAACCTAACCTATCAATTAGGTTCCAAGGTACTCTACGCAGGTGCTTCGTTGCACATTAAGCCCAAGGATAAGATCGGCCTGGTGGGGCTCAACGGCACGGGCAAGTCGACCCTACTCAAAATGATTGCTGGTGACCTGACTCCTGAACAAGGAACTATCAGCCAACGAAAAGACTGCACCATCGGCTTTCTCAATCAAGACCTGCTTTCTTACCAGACTACAGACAGCATCCGCAGTGTAGCCATGCTGGCCTTTGATAGCGCCGTGGCAATCCAGAGAAAGATAGAAAAAGTGCTTCACCAAATGGAAATTAACTACCAAGATGCACTGGTAGACCAGCTGGCAAGGCTGCAAGAAACGTTTGAACAACTGGGGGGCTATGAGCTCCAGGCCAAAACAGACGCTGTTTTGGAGGGCATGGGCTTTACGACTCAAGACTTAGATAGGCCTATGAATGAATTTTCGGGTGGATGGCGCATGCGTGTGATGTTGGCCAAACTGTTGCTTCAAAAGCCTTCACTGCTATTGCTAGACGAACCGACCAACCACCTAGACATCACATCCATTCAGTGGGTAGAAAGTTATCTTCAAGACTATGCTAGTGCCTTTATCGTTGTTTCGCACGACCGCAGTTTTCTGGACCAGGTGGCTACCAAAACTGTAGAAGTGGCCCAACAGCAGCTTCACATGTATGTGGGCAATTATACTTTTTACGAACAGGAAAAAGTCGAGCGCACAGCGTTGCAACAAAATGCTTATGCCAATCAGCAGAAAACGATTAAGCAAACAGAAAGTTTTGTAGAGCGCTTTCGTTCTAAAGCTAGCAAAGCCAAGCAAGTGCAATCTCGTATCAAAGCCATAGAACGGATAGACAAGGTAGCACCCGTAGTAGCCACAGCTTCCCCTATCAAGTTTAGGTTTAGCACACGGCAACAATCCGGGAAAGTGGTAGCCTCGCTAGCACACGCAGAAAAAGTTTTCGGCTCACTAGCCATCTTGAAAGATGCTAGTGCCAAGATAGAGCGAGGTGATAAAATTGCCCTTATTGGGGCCAATGGAAAAGGAAAATCCACCCTACTTCGGATCATTGCCGGCCTAGAGGCCATGAATGCAGGAGAAAGTACTCTGGGGCACAACGTCAACATGGCGTTTTATGCTCAGCACCAGCTGGAGGCCTTACACTTAGACCACACCATTCTAACAGAATTAAAACATACAGGCGCAGCAAGGTCCGAGACCGAGCTGAGGAGCATTGCAGGGATGTTTTTGTTTACCAAAGACGATGTCTTCAAGAAGATAGGCGTACTCTCTGGCGGCGAAAAATCTAGGGTGGCACTGGCCAAAGTCTTGCTCTCAGAAGCCAATTTTTTGCTGCTGGACGAGCCGACCAACCACCTGGACATGATCTCCATCAGCATCCTGGCGCAAACCTTGCAGCAATACACAGGCACCTACATACTGGTCTCTCACGATCGACATTTTGTGGCCGAAGTAGCCACAAAGATTTGGTACATCGAAGACCAGCAGATCAAAGAGTATCCTGGCACCTACGAGGAGTATACGTACTGGCAACAACAAGGTGCTTGAGTAGGCAGCGTCTGTCAAAAAGAAACTGTGTAGAACACATGTAGTAACGTTTCTCCTACGGCCTGCAGCGTTTGCTTGTCAACAAGCGTAAGGTTGTCTCTATGCGTGGGTGATATACCTTGAACAAAGGATGCCCTCCAGGCCAGTGGTCTACAATAAGGAGGGAGTTTGCTAGTCACCTGCCCGAGGGCTAGTAGCACACCTACCCCACTGGCTCCATCATTGGCCCCATCAATCAGCTGCAGGAAACGTTCCTCGTCTTTGTCTGCAACAGGGCGTGTATCCCAGCGGGCTGCTAGCAAGATCCTTTTCTGGTAGGAAGGGAGAAACTGGCAATGATGTTATGTAACGCCAGTAATTTTCCATCAAATGCCTGAAAGTGTTGTGCACACACCCTTGCGCCCAGTGCTGTCGGTTGTTGCTGCCAAATAGACCCCGCACAAGCAGTTCGCTTGGGTATTGGGTACCCTGGGCCCAAAACCGACCTGTTTTTGGATGCATTGATAGGCTATACCTGCATTGAGGGTGGGGATTTTGCCTGGGCCATCCTTCCCATAACCCATGATTTAAAAAACAGGATGAATAAAGCGCCAAAAGCACACATGGGAAATGTTTGTTTCATAGGTTGTAGTCATTTTTTGCTCCATCCTCTCACCTGATCAGGGGTGACTTGCAGTAGTCAGCAAGCCGTGAATCCCCTACCGATCTATCTCTCCCAACACAATATCTATAGACCCTACAATAGCAATCAGGTCAGACAATAAGTGGCCCCTAGCGATCTCTGGTAAGATAGCCAAGTTGGCAAAGCTCGGCGTACGGGCCTTGCAGCGGAAAGGGCGATTGCCCCGCGCTGTAGCCCTAAAGAAAAAACCGAGCTCGCCCCGTGGGTTTTCTGCCCGCACGTACAAGTCTTGGGCTGGGGTACGTACCTTTTTAGGTACCAACTGTTGAGGGTCAAAAGCAGGAGTACGCTTCAGGTCACCGGTAAGGCGAGCAAGACATTGCTCAACAATCTGCATCGATGCTCGGCACTCCTGCATCCGCACCCAGGTCCGGTCCCAACAATCCCCTACTTGGCCCATCTTGCCCTGTCCTATGGGCACTTCAAACTCCAGTTCCGGATACACCGAGTAGCCATCTACCCTACGCAAATCCAACCGCAAACCTGATGCCCTAAGCATTGGCCCTGAAACTCCATAGTTGATGGCCAAGTCTAGAGGCAAGACGCCTACATTCGCTGTTCTTTCAATAAAAATCTTGTTTTCAATGATCAGCTGGTCGATTTCCACGAGCTTGGGCTTCAGATAGCGCATGAACTCGCTGCACCTTTCCTCAAAGCCCACAGGTAGGTCATAGTATAGACCTCCAATCCAGATGTAGTTGTAGAGCATGCGCGCACCACAGACCCACTCGAGTAGCCTTAAAATATGCTCCCGATCGCGCATCAACCAAAAAAATGCCGTAAAAGCTCCCAAATCCACCCCATACGTACCAATGGCCAAAAAGTGAGAAGCCAATCTATTCAGCTCTGCTACCAACACCCTGATGTACTCTACTCTAGGAGGCAGCTGGTTGGTAATACCCAACATCCACTCTACTCCCATGGCAAAAGCATGCTCTGAGTTCATGGCGGCCAGGTAGTCCATTCGATCTACATAGGGAATGATTTGATTGTAAGGCAACGACTCAGCATGCTTCTCAAAACAACGGTGCAAATAGCCCAAATGCGGAACCACATCCACCACCAACTCACCGTTGAGGATCACCTCTAGGCGCAAGATGCCATGTGTAGCTGGGTGTTGCGGGCCTATATTAATGAGCACTTCCTCTGCCTTCAAGTCTTCTGACCTGTACTTGGTAGGCTCTGATCGGGTATGATGATTGATTTTGGGTGTATATTGAATCTTGTTGGCCATACACAAAAGTATCAAGACATTGGTGGTGTCCTCCCTGCCATGGGGATTAGGTGCTAGTGTTCATTACGAGAATGGGCCTATCACGCTGTAAAAATGGGACTGGCTATGAACTTTTAGTAACCTAGTAGGGTCTCATCATAAGCATGCTAACCTGAAAGCAATGTACAAACTATCAAGACTTTATGGTATTGCGTTCTCCTTGCATGATGCACGCGTATTCGGCTTATGCATCCTCATGATAGTTGGCTCCAGCTGCCAAAATAAATTGGCATTGAGTATGCAAAACGAACCAACGTACACAGAACGTGAAGAGTCGCCTGAAAGACGAAAAGGCATAGGGGATTTTGAAATGTCCCCGGCTGGAATAATGCTACTGAAGCAATTTGAGGGATTCAGGAGCGAGCCATACTACTGTGCTGCCGGAGCATTGACAGTGGGCTACGGACAGACTATCTCGAAGGAGCAAGAATATAGCATCTCAGAAAGAGAGGCGGATGCACTACTAGACTCAAAACTCTCCGGCGTTTACGTACCAGATATTAAAAGGTTAGTCAAGGTGCCACTCCATCAAAGAGAGTTCGATATGCTGGTTTCCTTAGACTATAACATTGGGGCAACGGCCTTATGTGGCCCCAGTAGCAAGCCTCAAAATAGTTGGACACAAATTGACATGCTCACCCCACTCAACAATAGAGACTATGCAAAAGCTTCTTTAGCGTTTCCTAAATTCACGAAGGGAGGACCTGAGCGACCGTATTACAGAGGCCTTCTAAAACGTAGAATGACCGAAATGTTTGTATTCAGGAACAGGGCCAGTATGCCAGAAGCCTTGCGTGCACCCATTGAAGATGATAACTTCAGAAAATTCGCAAATTGTGACTCTATTGCAAAGTATTGGGAAGCAAGCGGACAGCAGAACCTGCGAGATGAAGCAGTATTATTGTACAAGGCCTATAATGATCAATTAAGGTCTTCCGAAACTACAAGATGAGATTCTACACACGATGGGGAGGGTACATAAACAGGAACGAAAACTAGGGTAAAGATATAGCTGCAGGTTGCGAAATAAGTGACTAGCAATATATAGATGGCATTTGGTCTTTATCATTAGTATTGATGCCAGGATGATTACTAAATGGGATAAAGTGTTTATTTTCGCAGAGTCTCTATTCTTCACTTTGACACTCTAGTTTTGGTATGAGGCGAATACGATGTTTGAGTTACTGCTTACTTTGTTTATTAGCACTCTCCTCCAGCAGCAGTCTTTTTGAAGTTGGCCTTGATATATACGAGATCGGCCACATCCATGATGATGGCTCTGGCCAGTTCGAAATTTCTGCAGATCTAACGAAAATGGAGCGCCTGATCAAGTTTGCGAGCTTTTTCACTGAAATCTCCACTGAAGTTGCTCAAAAAAACATCAAGGAATCACTCGCGGAATTAGCTAAAATCCCGGGAAATATATCAGGCATCAGTAACGTCGCTACAACAACCGATGTCAACACGTTTTCTGCTGAACTGCGCTTTCAGTTTAACAGTGTTAAAGCTCTTAACGAAGTCGTGTGCAAACTCTATGCGTTCATAGACCACCCAGGGGCTACTCACTTCAAAATGGATCGCCACTCATTTTCAAGGGCAGATACACCAAACTTTAAACAGGTCATATCACACTACCGCGACCACGTAAAAGCAGACACACAGATCGCCGACCTGATTCTAAAAAACTTTTTAAACTTGATTACCTACCACACTACTTACCACTTTGACAGGAAAATTAAAAAAGCCACTAACAAGTTTTCCGATGTTTCTGAAGACCGCAAAGTGATCTTCCTCAAGCAGTCTCTTACCGATGCATGCAAACAAGAATTTTCTTTTAGCAACAAGATATTTTTCTAAACATCCATACGCAGGGTGACTCAGTCACCTCATAACATGCCTATCACCCACGAAACATACAAAGCAATCAAGGCAAGAGTAGCTGCCCTGAGGGGGTATCTTTGACTACGACAGCAAGCTAACAGCGCTCCAGAAAGGTCAAAAAACAAGTCTGCAACCAGATTTTTGGGGCAACGCTCAGCAGGCAGCCCAGGTGCTTAAGACGATCAAAACCAACAAAATGTGGGTTGATAGCTTCAAGCAAGTACAAGTCCTTTTGGATGACTTGGAAACACTGCGTGAATTCTACGAAGTCAATGACGTAACTGCTGAGGAGGTGGAGGCAACCTACCAAAATTTGATGGCCAAGCTAGAAGCACTGGAGCTTAAAAAAATGCTCCGGAGCGAGGAAGACCAGCTGGATGCTATCTTGGAAATTAACCCAGGAGCAGGGGGCACAGAAAGCCAAGACTGGGCCGAAATGCTTGTACGAATGTACATCATGTGGGGAGAAAAGCAGGGCTATAAAGTCACGCAACTCAACTACCAACGTGGAGACGCAGCTGGCATCAAGTCAGCCACACTAGAGTTGAGTGGTGAATTCGCGTATGGGTATCTAAAAGCAGAAATTGGTATCCACCGGCTGGTCCGGATTTCACCATTCGACTCCGGAGGCAGAAGGCATACCTCCTTTGCTTCAGTATATGCTTACCCAGCGGTAGACGACAGCATCCAAATTGAAATAAATCCTGCCGATATTACTTGGGAAACCTTTCGGGCTGGGGGTGCTGGGGGGCAAAATGTCAACAAAGTAGAAACAGCCGTTAGACTCAAACATGCGCCCTCAGGCATCATCGTAGAGTGCCAGCAAGAAAGATCCCAGCTCCAGAATAAGGACAAAGCCATGCACATGCTAAAGTCTAAAATGTATCAACTGGAGATGGAAAAAAGAAATGATGCAAAAGCAAAAGTAGAAAGCACCAAGAAAAAAATTGATTTTGGCTCACAAATCAGAAATTACGTGTTACATCCCTATAAACTTGTGAAGGATAACCGCACGGGCATTGAAAGGACCGATGTACAGCATGTACTCGACGGAGACATTGGAGATTTCATCAAAGTCTATTTGATGCGTGCTTCGTAGAGGAGGACAGTACTATCACAAAGGGGGGAATAGTAGCCAATTATTTTGCTCGCAAACCTAGCCTCACTGACGCCCGTATAGGCCTATGGATACATTACCACAACTCGATCAGATTGACCGAGATATACTCAATCACTTGCAAGCACAAGCCAAGCTAACCAATGCGCAATTAGCACAGCGTGTAGGCTTATCTCCAGCCTCCACCTTAGAGCGGGTCAGAAAACTGGAGCATCAAGGCATTATCAAAAGTTATCATGCCAAACTAGACCCCACAAAACTTTCTTTAGACACGTGTGTGGTGATGCAGATAAAGCTGCACCACTTGACAAAAGAAAACGTGGCAACCTTCAGAGAAAGTATAGCACTCATACCAGAGGTCGTGGAATGCCACCAGGTAGTAGGTGATGCAGACTTTTTGGTCAAGGTAATTACTAGAGACATAGCAGCTTATCAGTATTTAGTAATGAATCGACTCAGTGCAGGGCAAGGCATCCAGTATATGAAGTCTTTTGTCATTACAGCTGCCGTAAAAGAGGCTGGCATTCCTGTAATGCCCCCCCTTCCAAAACCTCTGAGTTGACTTAGGAAATCCTGTTATTTCTTTAAGCTGCATGCACACACGATCATCTAAATATTTTTTTGAGGCCTTGCGACAGCGTCAAAAGTACAGGCTTTGCTTTGCTTGCATAAATCCGCTTATTTCGGTTAGCTAGGCTCTACGCTAATCCCAGCGCGCACCTAAAAGGCTTGTTTTGAAACTATTCGATATTTTTTCACTAATTCTTCTGGCATGGGGAGGCTACAGTGGCTTCAGGAAAGGACTGATTTTAGAAATTTTCTCCGTCAGTGCTTTGGTATTGGCTGTGCTGGGTAGCATCAGATTTTTGGATGAGGCTGTTGAACTTTGTACAAAATGGTACGATGACCAGAATGGATTGCTGCCCTATGTAGCATTTGTATCTCTTTTTATCATCATCTTCATGACCATCACGTGGATAGGAACCCTTTTTAAGACCCTCATCAAACCCACTTTACTGGGTAGTCTGGATAGGCTTTTGGGTGGTGTGCTAGGCATCCTCAAGTGGGGAGTATGCAGTAGTGCCTTCCTGTGGCTAGGAAGCTTGGTGCAGCTAACTGTACCTGAGGCATATACGGAGGGTACCTGCCTTTTTCCAATCATTGCATCACTATGCCCCCATCTTCTAGCGTGGTGTTCCTACTGGTTTCCACACATCCAGGAGTGGCTCACAACAACAGATGCGCTACAGAACAATTGATTATATCCATACAAATCGCTTTCCTAAGGCTGCCCACTATTGCCCATCTTAATGCACCATCCCTAGTGCATCTTCCCTAGATGTCTTGTAGATTCGTGCTTATCACGGAGAGGGGACCACTTTAAGTGCCAAAAATAGATGCTAAAACACCGGCTATGAACCCGACGATCAGAGAGGCACAAGGATTTAAATACATTGAAGAAGGCAACGGCGAAGTGCTCTTGTTGCTTCATGGACTATTTGGCGCATTAAGCAACTGGGAACATGTATTGGCGCAATTCTCTAAACGGTATCGGGTGATCGTTCCCATGCTTCCTATCTATGAGATGCCTGTCAAACAAGCGAACTTAGAAGGACTTTTAGCGTTTGTCACTGCCTTCACTCAACTCAGCAAGTTGGAGAAATTTACCCTCATTGGGAACTCATTAGGAGGGCATCTGGCTTTGATGTATACACTCCACCATCCAGGTAAAGTCCAAAAGTTGGCGCTTACCGGAAGTTCTGGCTTGTTTGAAAATACCCTGGGTGGATCTTTTCCCAAAAGAGGCAACTATGAGTACATAGCTGAGCGGGTTGCTTACACCTTTTTTAACCCAAAAACGGTTACCAAAGCGTATGTAGATGAAGTATTTAGTGTCACCAGCAATATTCCCAAAGCCATGCGCGTGATCTCTATTGCCAAGTCTGCTCAGCGCAACAACATGGCTCATGAACTCCCCAACATACAAGCAACCACACTCCTGGTTTGGGGGCTTAATGATACCATTACCCCTCCCCTAGTAGCCCACGAATTCAACGCCTTGCTACCTCATGCTACACTGCGCTTTATAGACAAGTGCTGTCATGCGCCCATGATGGAGCATCCTGAAAGATTTAATACCCTGCTCGACCAGTTCTTACGAAACACAATTTGATATGGATTTTTTGCTAGGGAAAGGAGGCGCTGGTTTGGCAAGTGGAGGACTTCGAAGTTTTCCACTGTCTGAATGAGCCGAGACCTTTGCATGGTGTAGGATACTCTAAACACCTATTTTTTGGGTTAACGAGAAAAATTCCAGTATAATACTTTGAGCTTATACCACTGTTTTGGCATAAAATAAGGAACCTGCTATCTAGATTCAACGGTTGAGAATGACATACAACTATCAAAAT
>JBJORC010000072.1:0-4061 GCA_046049605.1 Bacteroidota bacterium | reverse complement strand
TGCGTCACTATTTGACGCGTTTGTCAGAGGAGAAGCAAATGCTATTCAAAGTCCATAGCTATGGTAGAATACTTGCTGAAGCTACTCTTTCTTAAACTATCTATTTAAAATTAGCAATGCCTACACCAGCACTTATGACTCATCTTGCATGACGGATGTTTTTATTACGGTTTATTTGCGGATCTATGAGGAACAGCGGCTGGTCGTATTCCACTGGAGAAGCATCATCGACCAATACCTTAACAATAGTACCCGTCATATCTGCTTCGATCTCATTGAAGAGCTTCATGGCCTCAATAACACATAGTTTCTGCCCTTGTCGTATCTGATCGCCTACTTGGACAAAAGGAGGCGCATCTGGATTGGGTGATTGGTAAAATATGCCAACCAGGGGTGCTTTGAACTCAATGTACGGGCTGGTGAGCGCGCTACTAGTATCGTCTGAAAGGTGGAGGGAAGTCTGGGCAGCTGTCACAGGTACCAAACTGCTAGATAACTCTGGAGCTATTTTATGTGCAACGGGCATGTTTTTTTTCACAGCCAGCTTGATCTGTTCGGTCTCTATGCTCACTTCTTCCAAACCAGACTTGGCAATGAACTCGATAAGTCCTTTAATCTCTTTTACATTCATGAGTTATTTTTTTATGCGCTCTACATAAGTATTTGTCCGAGTGTCAATTTTAAGCACATCTTCGTTATTAATGAACAAAGGGACTTGAATTTGCACCCCTGTTTCTAATGTAGCGGGTTTGAGTGTTTTGGTGGCTGTATCGCCTTTAAATCCAGGTTCTGTGTAAGTTACTCTGAGTGCTACAAAAGCGGGCAGCTCACAATTTAGGGGTTTGGCTGTTTCCTGGTGAAAAAGAATATCTACTTCTTGACCTTCTTTGAGTAGTTGGGGCGCATTAATCAGGGACGCCTCCAGCATGAGTTGCTCAAAAGAGGCATTGTCCATAAAATAATACCCTGTAGTATCCTGATACAGGAACTGGTGAGGCCTGTGCTCCACTCTAGCAATGTCTACCCTTACACCGGCATTAAAAGTTTTGTCAATGACTTTTCCTGTCATCAAGCCCTTGAGTTTGGTACGTACAAAAGCTCCCCCTTTACCTGGCTTTACATGTTGAAACCCAACAATGGTATAGAGTTCGCTGTTAATTTGAATACACAAACCATTCCTAAAGTCACTTGTGGTTGCCATCTTGGATCTTGATCAATAGTCAATCATAAAACACGCCTGAAAGCCCTGCTTAATGGCCCCAAATTACATAAGCCCCTCCCCAAGTAAAGCCACCTCCAAAAGTAGTTAAGATGAGGCGATCTCCTGGCTGTAGCTGGGACTCGTATTGCCATAAACAGAGTGGGATAGTTGCTGCTGTGGTATTTCCAAATTTGTCAATGTTGATCATGACCTTGTCCATACTCACGCCCGCTCTTTGAGCCACAACACTGAGAATTCTCTTATTGGCTTGATGTGGAACAATAAAGGCAATGTCGTCGCTACTCAGGTAATTCCTTTGCATTATCTCTTCGACGACCTCGGCCATTTTGCTGACAGCTACCTTAAACACTGTTTGACCGTTTTGATACAAGTAATGCGCCTTAGCATCGATGGTGGCATGTGAGGAGGGTCTCCTGCTGCCCCCAGCTTCTTGATGCAAATGTTCTTCTCCTGCCCCATCGCCCCTGAGCACACTGTCCATGATGCCTTGGCCCGCTTTATTGGGCGTTAGTAATACGGCTCCTGCCCCGTCACCAAAGAGGATGCAGGTTGTCCTATCTTCATAATCCACAATAGAGGACATCTTATCGACGCCAACAACCACTACTTTGCGGCACTTACCGGTTTCTATAAATTGGGCGCCAGTAACCATAGCGTACAGAAACCCAGAGCAAGCAGCTTGCAGGTCGTAGCTAAAGGCATTGACAGCACCCACGGCATGGGCAATAATGTTGCCCGTGGCCGGAGTAGGCATATCAGGGGTAATGGTGGCACAGATAAGGAGATCGATATCGCGGGGATTGGTATTAGTCTTCTCGAGCAGGCCCCTAACAGCTTCGATACCCATGACGGAGCTGCCCTGATTTTCTCCTTTAAGGATGTGCCGTTCCTTGATACCTGTTCGGGTCGTGATCCACTCGTCAGTAGTGCTGACCATCTTTTCCAACTCGGCATTAGTGAGAATGTAGTCGGGTACGTAGCCATGGACGCCGGAGATGGCTGCACGTATCGGTTTTTTCATATACTCTTTTAATACTTACAGCTTATTACTAGTAAATGTTACACGCTTCATGTAAAGTTCAGTTGCGGGTTCACTCATTGACGTTGTTACCTAGTCTATAACTTTTTGCCAATAGGCTATGGGTTACTTTTTGAGTAATGGCCTTGCATGGGGAGTCCATATTATTTTCCGCCATATTTGCTGCAGTGGCGGTCACAACACCCGATACTTGCGCCGTACTTATTGCTGTTTAGAGCACTGGAGCGCGCTTATCTACCAACATTGATTGCCCGCAAGAAAATAGGGGATACAGCCAGCCCTACTTCTCCATGACGACTTGGCCTTTGTAATAGAGCTTGTCTTCATACCAAAAAGCACGGTGGGGCAGGTGTAGTTCACCTGTAGTAGGACAGACGGAGAAGTTAGGCATTTCAGCCTTATGGTGGGTTCTTCTTTTGTCTCTTCTGGTTCTGGAAATCTTTCGTTTAGGATGTGCCATGATTCATTGCGTTCTTGTGTTCTTTTACTGAGCTATGTGGTAGCTCATGGGCTTATTAGTATATACCTGAGAATTGCTCACTCATGAAGTGCCATTATTTAAGAAACGTGGGTGTAGTTTCTTCATAGGTACTTCCAGGCTGACAAAATCATAGATATGCTGGGCAATGTTAATGGTTGTAGTCTTGTGTTCAACCATGTACAGCTCTGTAGCTAGCTCCTCACTCTCGTGACTTAGTCCGAAATTCACTTCTTTTTCAATATTCACCGGGTAGGCAAATGTTTCTAGGCTTCTATCACAGGTCAACTCTACTGCTCCCGTAATACTGAATAGTAGCTGAATATTGCCATGATTTCTGCCTACCTTAACAATGACTGTCAGTTCTCCTTTTTCCAGTAAGCTATTTTCAAATAGCATGAAAAATGCTGCTCCCAGATTGTAGGTCAGCACACGATGGGACTGGACGACATCAACCTCAAATGCTTTTAAGAGCATCACGCTTTGCTTATGGGAGAAGGACGAATTTAGCAAATAATATCCTAGAATAGAAAGTAGTGGAGGTCTCTTGAGAAGGTATTCCCTACAGAAATGCTTCCTCTAGCATATCGTGTTGCTGATAGTAATTCCGTAAAAATCGGATGAAGTGGAGGGTGTCGGTAGCGTTAAACGTGTTGTGTCTGAAGTTCAGTAAAATCTTTAGGTCACCTGGCTGGTAATTCAGCATCAAATTATGAGGTGCATGGTCGATCATTCCCAGGAATTTCTGGCACTTACTGATGGTTACCTTGCACTGACCACAGGCCATGATAGCTGCCCAAAATCCAGAAATTTTAATGTCTTGTTGCCTCTGATGGCTATGGAGAATCAGAACAGGATCATCTTGGATAAAGGCTGGGTGGTTATATTGGGTTACCTTTGTGCCTGGGAAGTTCTTGATAGCAACTTGGCGAGAGAGCTAGTCTTTATTTAGGTCTAATTTTTTTTAATAAAGTTCTTCTTCGCCATGTGGGGCTACGCATAGGTTGGTGCTATGATGAACGTCTCCCGTGACTATTTTCAGCTATGTTTTGCAACTTTTTAGCCTAAATCTTTTACTTATATGTTGTTACACTATGTCATCTGGGACATTAATCTGGTCCTTCTGCGTCTAGGTGATTTTGAAATCCGATGGTATGGCTTATTGTTTGCATTAGGATTTTTATTGGGCCGACAACTATGGTGAGACTATTGCAGAATAGTTGCTAGTTGTTTCCCGCTCTTTTTGGGAGTCATATTTGGTCTTTCACATACCTGTTTGCGGCCCATTGGGCTCCTTCAAGAGGCCTATCAGCCCTTATAAT
>JBJORC010000071.1:0-5456 GCA_046049605.1 Bacteroidota bacterium | reverse complement strand
TCACTGAGATTATACCAGGTCTGCAGTAAGGTCATCTTAAAGAGTACTAGGGCTGGATAGGCTTTTCTGCCTTGGGCTGCCTGTCCTGTGGGATAATACTTTTGCAGCACGCTAGTAACAGGCTCCCAATGGATGAGTTGGGCTACCTGCTTAAGAAAGACGCGCTTGGTCTTTCTTTTCTCTACGTAGTAGCTTGTGTAGCTTAGGGTTGAGAGGTTTTAATAGGCATACGGGTATAGGTTTTCGGTGGGTGACGCAATAGAGCAGGGACGGTAACAGCTTGCTTACCGCCTATCGGCTCTGCTGCGCTTACTTTGAATCTACGGATACTTTTGCAACAATCTCAGATCTTTATATGTCGCATTTGAATCTTTAATGCGCCCTGATACTTTGAAGCAATATGGGGCAACACGCTAGGCCTCACAAGGCCTAGAAGTGGTTGGCGATGTCCCATAATGTACAGCATAGAGGAGCCCCTTTAAGTTTAAAAGCACCAGCTCTCCTAGTACTGCGTACCCTGCTCTGGATACTTGCCCACTTTGTCCCTATAAAAAGCCTGTATCTGCTGGAGGTCCTTATCATAGTCGCCTGTAGGGTAAACCATAGGTCCAAAGCCAATGCGTTTTTGCTCATAGTCTAGGTAGCTAAGTACTAGAGGCACGTTGGCTTGTAGGGCGATGTGATAAAAACCCTGCTTCCACCGCCTGACACGGCTTCTAGTGCCTTCTGGTGCTATGATTAACATCAGTGAGTCTTTCTGCTGCAGCATGGCTGTCATGTGCTGCACCATACTGCCTCTCTTGACGGCCTTACTTTTCCTTTTTCGGTCAATAGGGATGGCCCCCATCCATTTGAGTATAGGGCCTACAGGAAAAATCATCGCTTCCTTTTTGACGGCAAATTTGACGGGTAATTGTTTAACAAAACAGAATAACAGTCCATAGAAACCATCCCAATTACTGGTATGGGGCGCTACTACAAGCACGGCTTTTCTGATATCTTGGGGGATTTCTCCTACGAGCTTCCAGCCAAGGGCCTGAAAGAGCCGCAAGGCCAACCAACGTAATACTTTCATAGTGAATCGCTTTAAAAATACATTCTGAGGGCAGGGCTTTTTCCAGAAAGTGCCAATGTCAACAAAAAATGAGTATGCAATAAATGCCCGGCTCTAAGAAACTGTTAAAATTAGCCAAGTAGTCCGGCATTTTGTTCGGTCAAATACCAACATAATCATGTTCTTTAAAGGTACTTTTAGGTTCCCTAAATCTTGCTTCTAGTCTTGTGCGTGAAGGGTTTTTCTCGTGCTCTTGGGAGAAATGTGGAGCATAGCCCCAAAGCATAAGACACACTCTCAGGTGTTTTTTATCCAACGATAATGCATATTCACAAGACATTTTACGTAACCTATTCGTCGGTGGAAGAAACCGCCCAAAGCCCCTTTAGGAGACCCCTATCTCTTTGCAAGTTGGTTCATATTCTCTTAGCTTTGCCGCCCCAAATGCGATCGGACACATAATGCAGCAATCGTACGAACAGACCAGGGCCTCGTGGCTGGCCAAAATGGCGCTAGCACATGTAAGAGAGGCCCATTGGCAACTGAGCCCAGCTGTATTAGTGGAAGAAGCAGTTCAACAAAAAGAAGGCGTACTCTCACAAGAAGGCGCCCTCGTGTGTAATACAGGGAAGTTTACAGGACGATCGCCGCGTGATAAGTTTATTGTCCAAGACGACGAAACACGTGATACCGTTTGGTGGGGGCCCGTCAATACTCCGCTAGCTCCGGAGAAATTCGACGCACTCTATCGAAAAATAACTCAATTTCTTAAGGGCAAAAAGGTCTACATCCGCGATGCCTATGCTAATGCCTTGCCTGCCTACCGTCTGCCTATTCGGGTGGTCAATACTGTAGCTTGGCATAACTTGTTTTGCCACAACCTATTTCTGCGACCTACGCAAGAAATGTTATCTGGTTTTCTGCCTGCTTTCACCATTATTAATGTACCTGAATTCCAAGCAGAACCTGATTTGGATAGCACACACCATCCAAATTTCACAATTATCAACCTTAGCAAACGGATCATCTTGATTGGTGGCACCAGCTATGCGGGGGAGATGAAAAAAGGAGTTTTTACAGTACTAAACTACTTATTGCCCAAAAAGCACCAGGTTTTTCCTATGCACTGTTCCGCTAACATGGGGCCACAAGGCGATACTGCCATTTTTTTTGGCTTATCTGGTACTGGAAAAACAACGCTCTCTGCTGATCCCAAGCGGCGACTGATTGGTGATGATGAACATGGATGGTACGACCAAGGAATTTTTAATTTTGAGGGAGGCTGCTATGCCAAGACCATTGACCTGTCACCAGCAAAAGAGCCTCAGATATTCCAGGCAATTAAGTTTGGGACTATCCTAGAGAATATGCGTTTTGTGGCAGGCACACGTACGGTAGATTATACGAATGCTACCGTCACGGAGAATACGCGGAGTGCCTATCCTATTGAGCATATTCAGAATGCTGTTGTACCTTCAGTAGGAGGGGTCCCACAGCATATTTTTTTCCTAACATGCGATGCCCGAGGGGTTCTGCCCCCTATTGCCAGGCTGAGCAGAGGACAAGCTATGTATCACTTTATATCAGGCTATACAGCCAAATTAGCGGGTACTGAAGTAGGAGTTGCAGCCCCTAAGGCTGTTTTTTCGGCTTGTTTCGGCACTGCTTTTTTACCTTTGCACCCTACACAATATGCGACCATGCTAGGCCAGAAGATGAAAGCCCATGCCTTGTCAGTATGGCTCGTCAATACAGGTTGGGTGGGAGGTCCTTATGGTGTGGGGGAACGCGTTCAGCTAGACTATACCCGCGCTATGATTGACGCAGCATTGTTTGGTGCTCTGGATAGAACCGACTACACTGAGCATCCTGTCTTTGGGATTTCCATGCCCACAACATGCCCAGGGGTACCAGCAGATTTACTCAATCCTAGTAGCAGCTGGCAGGATGCAGCAGCCCATACTGCACAAGTCCACGCGCTGGCCCAAGCGTTTTCCGATAACTTTAAGCAGTACGAAGACTTTGCTAATCAGGAGATACGGTCTGGAGGGCCTAAGCTACCGTGATACTTGGCGCATGGCAGCTTTTGCATGATCAATTTTGTGTTTACATAGATGCGAAAAAAACTTCAGCGGTTTGCCGATAATACTCAACGCCGCAACATCATTGAACCAGGCAAGACAAGCTATGTACGCCTAAAAGGGAAGTGGCGGACGGACTACTTTAACAATCAGCACGACCTTGTTGTGGAGCTAGGCTGTGGCAAGGGAGCATATACCCTGGGCCTGGCACAGCAATTTCCGCATAAAAACTTTGTAGGCGTAGATATTAAGGGTGATCGGCTGTGGGTAGGCAGCAGTTACGCCTTAGACCACGAACTCAACCAAGTTGCTTTCTTGCGCACAAAGATTGAGCAGCTGGACCAACACTTTGCACCAGGAGAGCTCAGTGAGCTCTACATCCCATTTCCAGACCCCCGCCCACGCGACCGAGACGAGAAGCGTCGGCTTACTAGCCCTAGGTTTCTAGCGCTCTATTGCCAGCTGCTCCAACCTGGAGGCTTCGTTCACTTCAAAACAGACGATGCAGCGCTTTTTTCTTATACGCTAGCAGTGCTTCGTGCACAAGCCGTAAGTAGCTTGGTGTATACTGAAGATTTATACCAATCTGAATGGCTAGCAGCACACTACGGCATCCAGACCGCCTATGAACAACAATTTTTGGCACAGGGTGCTAGCATTAAATACTTACGCTTTGCTTTTGCAACAGCTAACTAAGAAATAATAACCAAGAAAAATGCTAAACCGTATTGTATCCTCCCACAAGAGCACCTTCACACCGCATCGGTACGCCTGTGCAGGGTCCATATACTTCGTTCCTAAAACTCCTATGCCCCAGCTGCTTGGTCAAAGATATGAAGCAAATTATAGTGTCTTCTGTATTCCTCTGCTAGAATAGAATAGGGATTCGGGCTAGCCTAGTAAGGTATTTTACCCTGGCTGGCCCCCATCGCCATGGCCAGATTGTAAAGAATGCGGCTACCTACCTGCGCATCCCAATCCATATTTTCACCAGGGGCTACTTCACACAAATCAAAGCCAACAATCTTTTTTCCTGCCTTGACGATTTGCTCGAATAGGTAGCATACCTCATCAAACTCAAGCCCTCCAGGTACAGGTGTACCCGTGCCAGGACAAAGCTTCGCATCCAGACCATCGATATCAAAGCTGATGTAGATCCTTTCGGGCAGTGTATCAATAATAGTTGCACAAATTTTTTCCCAAGTAACGCCTTGGAAACGCTGCCGCTTGAGGTCACTATCAAAGAACGGAAAAATACGGCCTTCTTCGGCAGCGATCACTTGGAGTTCTTGCGTAGTATAATCGCGCAAGCCTACTTGTACCAACCTGATGATGTGTGGAAACTGCAAAACATTATGCATAATCGAGGCATGGGAGTATTGAAAGCCCTGATAAGCCTTGCGAAGGCCAGGATGCGCATCTATCTGCAGAATACCAAAGTTGTTATGAAACTCAGCAAGCGCCTCAATGAGTCCCAGCGGTACACTATGGTCACCTCCTAATATGCCTACCAATTTGTCTTCTGTGAGGTAGGAAAGTACTTTGGCCTTTACCTCCTCCTTGAGCTGATAGGCATAGTGGTCTATTTTTTTCATGATACTCTTTTTAAGGCTAGTCTTTTCAAAGCCTGACTCCATGGCATGGATATACCCCACTGTATGATGCCTAAGGGTATCGCTCAGTGTTTTCCAGTCATGGGGGATAGGAAGCATGGCAACCCCAAGCGCTTGTATGCCCGAGGCTTCATGCTGAGCCAAGCTTCCTAGCTCATAAGATGCCTTGAGGATGCTCTCGGGACCTAGGACAGTGCCTGAACGAGACGAGACGGTGACCTCCCAGGGAACAGGAATAATGATTACTGATGCCTTTTCGGGAGGACATGCCACTCCGAAAAGTTTTGTGGAGCTGTGGGTGGGGAGTTTCATAAATAGTTGATGTTGTTTTTTTTAGAAAATTGAAAAATCTTTAGGACTACCGTACGCCTTGGCCTACCTGAAGCATGCAGACGACGACTGCAGCAACGGCCCTTCCCGTACAAACAAGCCAGGGACAACCATGACCCTGCCAAAACATACGTCAGGAAGCTCTGGGTGCTGCAGACCTTTTACTGTCAACGGACCAGCTGCATCTTCAGCTTGAGGTTCAGGAAGCAGGACTTCAGCACGCCGCAAGATGAATAGGTTTTTCAAGCCTAAAGTAGTGCTACTCGTGTACCGATGTCTAACTAACGAAAAATAATACGAGACCTTTTCATGGTCAATTTATTAATTATGACACATTTTGATAGTTGTATGTCATTCTCAACCGTTGAATCTAGACAA
>JBJORC010000070.1:0-5302 GCA_046049605.1 Bacteroidota bacterium | reverse complement strand
ATGGGGTGGCTCGGCAAGCCTATCTTTCCATAGAGCGGAGCGAAGGCTTCCTCTATCTTTTCCCAGGGGATGCCCGGGCTAATAGGTACAGGGGATGTTTTGGATTGAGCTGGCAGTCAAGTAGGTTTTTAAACAGCTCGGTTTGTTGTTGATGAAGAGATTTTCCTAGCCTAACGGTGATATTTTCTGCAAGGTTTTGAATTAAATTTATCCTTTCCTTGCGTTTTTTTCTACGCTATTTTGGGTAAAATTCTCAAAAAATATCCCTTATCGCATAGTATGCAATGAAATTCCTTTTTGTTAAGGGGCAACTAATTACTAAATTGACCATGCAAAGGTCTCGTAGCTTAGCTGCTGGTGACAACGAAGATTACTGTAACACAGATGGTCGGATGACTAACAACCATAACTGTAGTAATGGTTGTACTCGGCCTTCCCAGACCACCTTAACCACGCGGCCTGCTAACGAGAAACCCAGTGATACGTCTTCGGATGACTCTGAAGCAGTTTGTCAGATTTGTTTTGATGAAAATGCTTACCAAGATTATGGGGCGAGACAATGTTCCAAGTGTAAACAATTTCTTTGCCAGAAGTGTTACAAAGGTATTGAAAAGGCAAGTCAGGAAAATCAAAGGCACGATTACGGTGAGGAGCATTTTGGGTTTTATTTCAGGCTAAGATGCGATGTCTATTCTGTCTAAAAGACTTCTAGAGATTTTACATGTACAAAGAGTCTACTCTCAGTGGCAAATACCTAGGCGCTCTCTTTGCTGATTTTGTCAAAATTGCTGACAAGCTTATAGAGGCTTCTTACGTCATCAGAAAACAAGGAGGTTATAGCTATCCTGTCTTCCTGGTCTCTAAAGTACCCCTTTCTGTAGGCTCTCTGCTGATCGAAAAGGGAGAAACGGGTAATCGGTGGCACTACTATGCCACTTACCTGGATGTGTTAATACAGTGTGGACTGGTTGCTGAGGATAAGGCTTCTGCCTTTCAAAGCACATACAAAGACCCAGATAAGTTTTGTTGTCTGCTTGTGGTAGACACTGGCTCGACCAACTTTGTGTACATTCCTTATCCGGAAGAATGATAGCAATATTTTGGGAAAGACATGGGGGAAAGGTTCTGGAAAAAACAATTAACAACCCAGAGCAATATTTCACAACTTTGTACATAAAACCCCTATTTAGGAGCTCGCACTGACCACCATCATCTCAATGGAAAAAACCGCCAAACTACCCTACATTTTTGGCAATCGGGCTGTAATAGAGACTATTCTAGCAGGCAAAACCATTGACAAAGTTTTTATCGATAAAGCTGCTAGCAGCCCGATACACAAAGAGCTGCTGTCTCTGATCAGACAACAAAAAATTCCTTACAGCTATGTGCCAGCAGTCAAGCTGAACAAGCTTACCCCAAAAAACCACCAAGGGGTTGTAGCGCATCTAGCCACTGTCGCTTTGGCCTCCTTGAGCCATGTAGTACAAGCAAGCTATGAACGAGGCAAACCACCGTTGATCTTGCTATTAGACGGCATTACAGACGTGAGAAATTTTGGTGCTATCGTGCGCACCGCTGCCTGTACTAACGTGGACGCTGTTGTGATTCCTAGCCAGGGCAGCGCCCCCGTGAACGGAGAGGCCATGAAAACTTCAGCAGGGGCCCTAGCGCATCTACCCATATGCCGCGTAAGTACCCTGAGAGAAGCCATTGATGAGCTTCGAGCAAGTGGTCTACAAATCATCGCCTGCCACGAGCAGGCACCCAACTCACTCTATCATACCGACCTGAACCTTCCCCTGGCCATGCTATTGGGAGCAGAAGGTAAAGGCATTGCCCCACAATACCTGAAGCTGGCCGATAAAAATGTACACATACCTATGTTTGGGCCTATTGCATCACTCAACGTATCGGTAGCTGCTGCGGTCATTCTGTACGAACACATGAGGCAACAAAAATTTTTGAATATTCAAATTAGCTCCTAAAAAGTCCTATTATGCGAATTGAGACTTTTGCATGGTCAATTTAGTAATTAGGGCATATTTTGACATTAGGGCATATTTTGATAGTTGTATGTCATTCTCAACTTTTGAATCTAGATAGCAGGTTCCTTAGTTTGTGCCAAAACAGTGGTATAAGGTCAAAGTGCTGTACTGAAATTTTTCTCGTTAACCCAAAAAGTAGGCGTTTAGAGCATCCTACGCCATGCAAAGGTCTTAATTTATCTATCGAAATCTATGGCTCAAGGCTAGGACCGATATACTACTGAGCCGCGTCATTCTTGCCTCTACTTAGCTTTTCATAACTGTCTGGTCAGTAGTGCAATGTTTTCTACATGGCTTGTGTGTGGGAACATGTCTATGGGCTGTGAGGTAATGAGTCGGTACTGTTCACCCAAGAGCACAATGTCACGGGCCTGCGTAGCAGGATTACAGCTTACGTAAACAATCCTCTTTGGGGCCATGCGCAAGAGCTGCTTAATTACTCGGGGGTGCATGCCTGCTCGTGGTGGATTGGTGATGATGACATGAGGCTTGCCATGAGTAGACAAGAATTGTGCGTTAAGCAATTGCTCCACCTCCCCTGCTACAAATGTGGTGTTGACCACGTCGTTAAGTTTAGCATTGACCTGGGCATCAGTAATAGCGGCTTCAGTTACATCAATACCTACTATGTGGCTGACATATTGTGCTAAAAAGATAGCGATAGAGCCCACGCCTGTGTAGAGGTCATAAACAATTTCATCATCGTGTAGATCTGCCAGTTCCTGTATTTTTCTGTAAAGCACCTGAGCTTGTACGGTGTTGGTCTGAAAGAATGACTTAGGACCAATTTGAAACTTGAGGCCGTTGAGTTGTTCTGTGATGTAAGACTGCCCATGATACAGGTGCACCGGTAAGTCATAAAAAGTTTCATTCTTTTTGGTATTCACCACATATTGCAAAGAAGTGAGTTGGGGGAATTGCGTTTGCAGATGGTGCATCACTTGCTCGATCTTGTCTGCTGCAGCTTCTCCAAATTGCACAATTGCCATCACTTCTCCGGTTGTGGTGGTACGAATAATGAGATTCCGGAGTAGCCCACTGTGTTGGCGCAAGTCATAAAAACTAAATCCATGTGCTTTGGCAAATTGTGCTAAAGTGTTCCGAATAGCATTAGAAGGCGTTGGTTGGAGGTAGCAGTGCGTGATGTCGACTACCTTGTCAAGATAGCCAGGCCTATGAAAGCCCAAAGCGTGCCGGTCATGCTGTGCCTGCGCTTCGATTTCTTCTGCAGACAACCAACGCTTGTTAGAAAAAGTAAACTCCAGCTTGTTACGGTAGTATTCTGTGTGATTAGCAGCAAAGATAGGAGCTACATGGGGAGCTTGGAGGCGCCCTATGTGTACTAGCTTTTCTAGGACCAGCCTTTCCTTGGCTGCTAATTGTTCAGCATAGCTCACATGCTGCCACTGACAACCTCCGCATACCCCAAAGTGTTGGCAAAAGGGTTGTACACGCCTAGGGCCAGCACTGTGTATATAAACAGGCACTGCTTCTGCGTAGCCTTTTTTCTTGCTAACAATCCTGAGGTCTGCAACATCACCAGGGGCTACTTGCGTTACAAAAAGAACAAGACTGTCTACTCGTGCTATGCATCGTCCTCTCTCCGCCATATCCCCAATGACGACTCGTTCTAAGATTTCTTTGGAGCTGTAAAGAGCCATGAAGACACATGCTATGGACTAGCTAATACACTGTTGAAGTGAAGTACGATACTGCTCCCAATCTTCAATAGGGGTTTGTGCTACCCCTGATTCCATGGCTGCTTTTGCAACCGCAGGAGAGATCGCCGTAATCAGCCGTGGGTCCATGGGTTTGGGGAGTAGGTAGTCTTTGCCAAATACCGTAGGTACGTTACCATATGTAGCCTTGATAGTTTCTGGAATAGGCTCCTTGGCCAGTACTGCAATGGCTTTGACGGCGGCCAGTTTCATGGCTTCGTTGATGGCAGTGGCGCGCACGTCCAGTGCACCTCGAAAAATATAAGGGAACCCTAAAACATTGTTCACTTGGTTAGGATAGTCAGACCTGCCAGTTGCCATAATGAGGTCACTCCGTGTAGCCATAGCCACGTCATAGTCTATTTCTGAGTCGGGGTTGGCTAGTGCGAAGACAATGGGGCATGCAGCCATGGACCGGAGGTGGGTAGGCGTTACGAGATTGGCTACAGAAAGTCCTAGAAACACATCAGCGCCTTTGAGTGCCTCAGCCAGCGTGTAGATAGGGCGATCTGTAGCAAAAATTGCCTTGTATGCGTTTATATCTGTGCGGTCGCTACGGATGACACCTTTGCTATCGCACATGACAATGTTTTCTTTCTTGACACCCAAGGTCAGGTACAGTTGGGTACAAGCAATAGCTCCTGCTCCTGCTCCGTTGACAACGAGTTGGACTTGTGTGATGTCTTTTTTGACGATCTCTAGTGCATTTAGTAAGGCAGCTCCTGATATGATAGCAGTACCGTGCTGGTCGTCATGCATTATAGGCATGGATAGCTGAGCTTTGAGCGCCTCTTCTATCTGAAAACATTCGGGGGCCTTGATATCCTCTAGGTTAATCCCGCCAAAAGTGGGGGCCAAAGCTTTTACGATTTGGATGACTTCTTCTGGGTCGGTCGCATCCAATTCGATATCAAAGGCATCAATGCCCGCTAGCTTTTTGAGAAGGATAGCCTTGCCTTCCATCACAGGCTTGGCCGCTTCAGGGCCGATGTTACCAAGGCCCAAAACGGCTGTACCGTTAGAGATGACAGCAACAAGATTGCCCTTGGCCGTGTAGTCAAATACTTTTTGCTTATCTGCGGCAATGGCTCTGCAAGGTTCCGCTACCCCTGGGGAATATGCCAAGGACAGATCTTCTTGTGATTGTAGGGGCTTGGTGGCGTGAACGCCAAGCTTACCTGCTGGTGCCCGTTGGTGATAATGTAGCGCAGCTTGTTTGCTTGTTGGAGTGGTACTCATGGTTGTAGTTGCTTATTTAGTCGATCCTTAACAAATAAAACGTGGGTGCAATGAGTTTGTATCCAGGTACAATTTTTGACGAAAGTCTAGTGGGCAAAAGCCCCAAAACAAGATAGCCAAAAAATTACCTGCCATTTCTCTGACCAGGAGCATCAAGTCGAACCCCATACCGGCCAATAGTGCGTTAGTGCTGTCTCCTAGGCTCCCCTTGAGATAGTTTCTTCCCAGCCTGTGATCACTTTTCAGGTGGCCGACAATTGCTTCTATCGCTGAACGGCGTTTGCACCTCTGTTTATGTCT
>JBJORC010000069.1:0-3564 GCA_046049605.1 Bacteroidota bacterium | reverse complement strand
TCCTCATCAACAACAAACCGAGCTGTTTAAAAACCTGCTTGCTCATCGGTTGAATCCTCAGCACCCGCTCTACCTATTAGCCCGGGTCATCCCCTGGGAAAAGATAGAAGAAGCCTTCGCTGTTTTATTTGTTAAGGATCGACTAAATACAAAGCGAGACTATCGAAAAATGCACCGATAACCTCGCTCAGAGTGGGTGTAAGCCTGTTTTTTGAATTTTTCAACGGTCTCTTTATGTAAGTTTGGCTCTTTTATGCCTCAACGACACACCATCCTTCCTCTAGCAGCCAACAGGTCGCCCTGGACTAGCCTTTCCTTGGTATTTTGCTTGGTAGCACTGGGTGCTTTTGTAGGCCAGTTGGTAGCTTCTACACTTTACCTTTCAAATGCTGGTAGCTTTGAGGAAACAATGTATACAGCTTTATCTAAACAATCGCTGTTAGTGCTACAAGCTACCACCTCCATCAGTGCATTTATTGTAGCCCCATTGCTTTACTTGCGCATTTTCACACAACAGGGTATGCGGGGGCTCTTTCGATGGAAGCAACCCTACACCACGCCAACGCTGGTCACCCTGGGCTTGGTCCTGGCCTTCATGGTGGTCGACACCTGGTTTATCCAATGGAACATGTCGATTAAGCTTCCTGCCTGGCTCAGGGCATTTGAAGTATGGGCTCAAGAAAAAGAGGCAGCCCTACAAAGGATCACAGTCCTGCTCACCACTTTTCGTTCTCTGCCAGAGCTAGGGGTAGGAATTTTGGTGATGGGTATGATCCCTGCTGTCGGTGAAGAACTACTGTTTAGAGGCTTAGTCCAGAGTCTTTGTCATCAACTCACCAATAACATCCACCTGTCTATTGGTATTAGTGCCTTTTTATTTAGCGCTATTCATCTTCAGTTCTATGGCTTTGTACCCCGGTTTTTGCTCGGAGGTTTGTTGGGCTACATTTATTGGTGGACCAAGGACCTGCTGTTTCCTATGGTTGCACACTTGTTTAACAATACTTTCATACTGCTCATGCTCTTCCTGCACCAGCAGGGGGTTGTTACGCATAATATCTCCACCCAGAAAGCTCTTTCGGGGCCCGTACTCATCTTTTTTGCCGCCACAGTCATCGTACTATCAAGCCTCTTGCGGCAACAAGGCAAGCGTGCCGGCTAGCTTAGCCATAAAGAGTTTTCCCTTCCCTCCCATGGCGTCCCGCCACCAAGAAGCTAGCATCTGCCTGAGCTCTAGGGCGTTAATGAGAGGTTTTGTGCTTTAGTCTCTTTTGCCATTCCGAGCGGTTCTCTTGCGGGCAGTGGGGTCTAGTTCGCGTTTGCGTAATCGCAAGCTTGCTGGTGTCACTTCTAGCAGCTCATCTTCATTGATGTAGGCAAGCATTTCTTCCAGTGAAATTTTTCTGGGCGGAACAAGGCGTATCGCTTCGTCTGCGCTAGAAGCGCGCATATTGGTAAGTTGCTTTCCTTTGAGGATGTTAACTTCCAAGTCATTTTCTCGGTTATGTTCGCCTACAATCATGCCTCCATAAACTTTATCTTGGGGGTTCACAAACAGGGTGCCCCTATCCTGAAGATTGAAGATGGCATAGGCAACAGCCTCGCCTTGGCCGGTAGAAATGAGCGCGCCATTTCTTCGACCCTCGATATAGCCCTTGTATTTTGCGTAACTATGATAGAGTCTATTCATCACGCCCGTACCTCGTGTGTCGGTAAGGAATTCACCTTGATAGCCAATTAGTCCACGAGATGGGGCCAGAAAAGTGACGCGTGTTTTTCCTCCCCCAGAGGGGCGCATATCAGTCATGATGCCTTTGCGCAGCAAGACTTTTTTGACTACCGCGCCGCTAAAATCTTCATCGACATCAACAACGACTTCCTCTATGGGTTCCAGTAATGTACCGTCATTATCTTTTTTGAACAAAACACGCGGACGTGAAATAGACATCTCGAATCCCTCGCGCCGCATGGTCTCTATCAATACGCCTAATTGTAATTCTCCGCGTCCACCTACCTCAAAAATGTCTTGTTTCTCTGATCGGGTGACGGTGATAGCCACATTGGTTTCAGCCTCTGCCATCAAGCGGTCATAGAGTATGCGGCTGGTGACTTTGGAGCCCTCCTGTCCCGATAAAGGGGAGTCGTTGACACTGATGGTGATGGCCATGGTTGGTGGATCAATGGGCGTAGATTGTACCGGTTCATTCACGCTTACATCGCAGATGGTGTCAGCAACTGAGGCAATTTTGGTGCCGGCAATGGAAATAATATCGCCAGCGACAGCCTTGACCACTGGCACGCGTTCCACACCAGCAAAGGTTTGTAGCTTGGTAAGACGGCCGAGTTCGAGTTGCTCACCTCGTAAGTTCAGTACTTTGATGGGCATATTCAGGGCGGCGGTGCCGCTGACAATGCGTCCGGTGAGGATACGGCCTAAAAACGGATCGGATTCTAATAAAGTGGCTAGCATAGCAAAAGGTGCTTCTTGATCTACTTGTGGCACAGGGACGTGCGCCACGATAAGCTCCAGCATTGGCATAAGATTATTGCGTTCATCTTTCAGCTCACGCACACACCAGCCATTGCGGCCTGAAGCATAGAGTATGGGAAAATCGAGCTGCTGTTCACTTGCATCAAGTATGGAAAATAAGTCAAATACTTCGTTTACGACTTCATCCGGACGACCATCAGGGCGGTCTACTTTGTTAATGACTACTATTGGTTTTAATCCCTGTGCTAGTGCCTTACCCAGGACAAATTTAGTTTGTGGCATGGGGCCTTCGGCAGCATCAACCAGTAGCATTACGCCATCAGCCATAGACAACACACGCTCTACTTCTCCCCCAAAATCGGCGTGACCGGGGGTGTCAATGATATTGATACGAACATCATTCCACGTGATTGAGGTGCATTTGGCAAGTATAGTAATACCACGTTCTTTTTCCAGCTCGTTGCTATCCATTACACGTTCTGCTACGCTCTGGTTAGCTCGGAAGGTTCCACACTGCTGCAGCAGTGAGTCAATCAAAGTAGTTTTACCGTGATCCACATGAGCGATGATAGCAATGTTTCGAATTTCTTTCACAGATTGGTATTTTTTGTGTGTTGGGATATTCACAAAAATGGCATGCATTATATGAAAGAACATAATCCACATACCCTTTTCTTTGCATCAACCTAAAAATCCATTTTTGATATTCAGAGATTGTTGCAAAAGTATTTGTAGATTCAAAGTAAGCGCAGCAGAGCCGATAGGCGGTAAGCAAGCTGCTACCGTCCCTGCTCTATTGCGTCACTCACTGCAAACCTATACCCGTATGCCTATAAAGACTTCCACTCCCCTAAGCTACACAAGTTACTACGTAGAGAAAAGAAAGACCAAGCGCGTCTTTCTTAAGCAGATAGCCCAACTCATCCATTGGGAGCCTGTTGCTAGCGTGCTCGAAAAGTATTATTCCACAGGACAGGAAGCGCAAGGGAGAAAAGCCTATCCAGCCGCTAGTCCTCTTTAAGATGACCTTATTACAGACCTGGCATAGAAGAACAAGTCAATGATACGCTCTC
>JBJORC010000068.1:0-22182 GCA_046049605.1 Bacteroidota bacterium | reverse complement strand
TTATAAGGGCTGATAGGCCTCTTGAAGGAGCCCAATGGGCCGCAAACAGGTATGTGAAAGACCAAATATGACTCCCAAAAAGAGCGGGAAACAACTAGCAACTATTCTGCAATAGTCTCATTGTGAATGAAATAGGATTGTGTCCACTGCATTATGCTGCCGGGAACCAAGTCGTTGCGATCGCACAAGCATTGATAGAACAAGGTGCTAGCGTAAACTGTGAATCAATTAGGGGAGATACACCATTACGAATTGCTGTGGTAAACAAACGGCCTATGATGGCATCGTTTTTGTGGGATAGAGGGGCAAATATTCTGGGAGGTAATCCGCCTGCTGTAATACTGCTTCTCAATTCAGAATATGAAACGGTCATGCAGCCATTTATTTTACATATACTCGAAACAGACAAAAATATTAATGAAAGAAAAGATAATTCATTTGACTGTGTACTGCGTTCTATTATGGCGACTAGAAACTTGTCAATCATAAGAATCGCATTACAACAAAAAATTTTAGACGCAAACTACCGAATTCAAAATGCAAACATGACCGTCTTGGGGCTAGCGACGTCATGGGGTCTTATAGAAATCGTAAAACTCCTCATAGAATATGGGGCTGATGTTAATATGCCAGTACACGCACGTAAAAAGACAAAAGGAAAAACACCTCTCCATTATGCTGCCCGTCGAGGATCTGTAGAAATAGCCAAACTGTTGATTGAGCACGGTGCGGACATCAACGCAAAATCTAGCCGTGGCAATACTCCATTGAAATATGCCTTAAAGCACCAACACAAAGACATGATACAATTCCTTGAAGAGCACAGAGCTGTTGCTGAGTAGTAGCAATGCACGCCAGGTTACACTGTGACAAGTAGCAAGACAAGCCGCAAAATATCCCCACAACAGCTATACGTAAAAACCTACTGAAGAATGGACAACAAAAACATGATCGCCCTAATCAAGGATACTGCCAAGCTCCTGGAACTACATGGTGCTAATCCTTTCCAGGTAAGGCACTACCTCAACGCAGCGCTGGGTTTAGAAAAGATCAACCAAGAAGTAGCTAAACTGTCACCAGACGAGCTCAACAGTATAAGGGAGCTAAAATCCAGCGCAGGCAAGCTTATTCAGGAAATTAATACCACCGGTACCTTGCAACGTTGGGAGGAACTAACGTCTGCCACACCCCAAGGCGTACGGGAAATGCTAGCCCTCAGAGGAATTGGCCCCAAAAAAGTGGGGGCTATTTGGAAAACGTTGGGCATAGAAAGCCTGCCGGAGTTATTGAGGGCTTGTGAAGAAGGCAGGATAGCCCAATTGCCAGGCTTTGGACAAAAAACACAAGAAACTATCCAAGCAAGCCTAGCATTTAGGAGCAAGCAGACAGGTAAGTTTCATTATGCCAGTTCGCTTCCCTATGCTACTGACCTAGAAAAACAACTTCAGCAAGCCTTTCCATCCTTGCTGATCTCGCTGACTGGAGCGCTCCGGCGCAAGATGGAGGTCGTAGATCGAGTCGAAGTTTTGATAGGCACAGAGCAAGTACACACCGTCTTTCAGTGGCTAGATCGGCAGCCCATGCTTCAAAAAGAAGACAAGCTTTCCGGGCCATTTGCATGGCGAGGCCGGTTTGTTGAGCAAGCTTTAAAGCTTGTTGTTCTCTTTTGTAGGCCGCAGGAGTTTTATAAACAACTGATCTTGCAAACAGGTTCAAAAGCACACTTAGAACTTCTTGTTGAAGAAGGGAAGCAGCTGGAGAAAGTACTAGACAGCATCATGGAGCCGTTTAGCGAAGCGGCGGTTTATGCGCAGGTTGGGCTCCCCTACATTCCTCCTGAGCTACGAGAAGGACAAATAGAGTTGGCTTGGGCACGTGAAAAAGGAAGTCCGAGACTGTTAGAGATGCAAGATTTGCGCGGGGTTTTTCACAGCCATACCACCTATAGTGACGGAAAGCATAGCCTAGAAGAAATGGCACGGTACTGTCAGGATTTAGGTTATGAATACATAGGCATCACAGATCATAGTCAGCGGGCTGTTTATGCAGGTGGGCTCACGCCAGAAGCCATACAACAACAACATGAAGAAATTGATCACTTGAATAAAATGTTGGCACCGTTTAAGATTTTCAAGGGTATTGAATCAGACGTGCTCGCAGATGGCCACCTGGACTACTCAGATGAGGTTTTGGCACGCTTTGATTTCGTCATTGCTTCAGTGCATACAGGGATGAACATGGATCAGAAAAAGGCTACTGAGCGTATTATCAAGGCCATCCGTAATCCTTACACAACCATGTTGGCACACTTGACCAATCGGCTATTACTGGAACGTGAAGGTTTTCCTGTAGACTACCGGGCTTTGATTGATGCTTGCGCTGACCATGGAGTGATTATTGAGATTAATGCCAACCCTTGGCGCTTGGAGCTAGATTGGCGTTGGGTAGCCTATGCCCTGAGTAAAAATGTTTGGATCAGTATCAATCCGGATGCACATGATAAAGAATCTATCCAGAATATGTACTATGGGGTGTGTGTAGGCAGAAAAGGAGGACTTACTCAGCCTGATACCTTCAATGCCCTACCCCGGGAAGAGGTAATAACATATTTACAACACCGAAAGTGTCAAGTCACCAACGAGTGAATGGGGCTTGTCAGCTACTTCCTGAATCTTATTTACTCTAGGCGCTGAGGATGGACTAGAAATCCTCTAAAAAACCCGCCATTCACCCATAATGAATCAATCATCATCCTTAACCGCCTCATTATTATGCAAGTAGCACTACATGGCAAAAGTTTTTCAAAAAATACCTCCCCTTTTATAGCTAGCCTTCTCGACGCCCTGATCAAGTATAAAGCAAACCTCTTTGTATCGCAACATCTGCACGCCTTGCTACAATCCAGTACGATTCGACTACCTGCCATGCAGCCTTTGGAACAAGCGGGAGACTTCAAGCACCTAGACTTAATGATTAGCCTAGGGGGAGATGGCACCTTGCTGCAGACAGTGAGCTATGTGGGGGCTTCTGAAACACCTGTACTAGGTATTAACACAGGTCGTATGGGCTTTTTGGCCACAATAGCTCAAGAAGATGCATTGGCTGCCCTAGAAAACTTCTGGCAAGGTAACCACTCCCTTGATAAGCGCACCCTCTTACAATTAGAGGACTTCGGGGTACCCACAGTGGAGACATATTTTGCCCTCAATGAAGTGGCATTCCTAAGACGAGATAGTTCTTCTATGATTGCGATCCATGCTTCTATTAATGGAGGATTACGCACTACTTATTGGGCTGATGGTCTGATCGTAACTACCCCCACAGGCTCAACGGGATACTCCTTGAGTTGTGGAGGGCCTATTGTATTGCCCAGTGCCCATAACCTGGTAATTACACCAGTAAGCCCCCATAACCTTTCTGTAAGGCCTCTGGTGGTACCAGATAGTGCTGTATTGTCCTTCAAAGTGGAGAGTAGAAACCGGAAATTCTTAGTGACACTCGATGGTCGTTCTCGTGCTATCAACACTGATGTGGAACTGACCGTCAGAAAAGCGCCTTTTCAGGCTCATTTAGTGAAAGTAGACCAGCATAATATCTTTGACCTACTACGCCGAAAGCTGCACTGGGGGTTGGATGTAAGAAACTAATATCGTTTATTGTCAGGGTGCTTGGGCACTTTGGACAGTAAGCAAGTAGTGTTGTGCCTATTATGACTGGCTCATTCGAGTGTAAGATCAGTAAATCAAAAAATAATTATATAAGTCGATGGAAGATCACTTTGATAAGCTACTCTACCTGGTTGTAGGTGTCATCTATTTTTATCTACACAAGGCGGCAAAAAACCGCAATGCCGAGAAGCAAACAATACCAGACACTCCTTCCGAGCGTCCGTCTGCACCAACAACTAGTACAGATTGGGAAAATACATGGGGAAATGATGCCCAAAATGCTCCAGTAAAGAAGCCTTTGCGACAGACTGCTATGGCAGCAAAAAGACCACTTCTCCCTGAGCATAACACTGCTACCTACCCAGCTGCCCAGCAGCTGCATGGCAAGAAGATAGATAGCGTGCTACGTCGGTACGGTGGCTGGAAAAAAGCCATGATCATGCATGAGCTTATTCAGCCTTATTCCTAGCATGCCCCCTCCCCTACTACTTTGGCTTAGTGCCCTTGTATTTGGCATAGGCCTAGTTGTTGTATTGACCAAGAAAAACGTCCTCTTTGTGCTAATAGGCGTTGAGCTCATGCTCAATGCAGCCTGCTTTAACTTTGTACTGTTCAGCAGTTACGATCCTAAGCAACAAGGGCAAGTATTTGTGCTCTTGATCATGGCCATGATAGTTTGCGAAACAGCCGTGGCCCTGGCCATCATCTTCAAAGTGTACCAGCATTACCAGAGCATTGAACTTGGTCAACTGCAACACTTACGAGAAGAATAAGCCAGACATATCAAGCACAAATATTATGGAGAAACAGACAACCATACCTCAACACAAACCACATCGGTTCTTACCTGAGATTTTCATAGTAACACAATGGAAAGATATCCAGCCCTTTTATGAGCAGCTTTTGGTCAGGGAATTGACCTCGTTGGAGGCATTGAAGCAGTGGTTTCTAGACCGAAGCGAGTTAGAAGGTGCTCTGTCTGAAGAGGCTGGCTGGCGCTATATCAACACGACACGCGACACAACGCATCAGGGATACAGAACAAAATACGAACGCTATGTGAAAGAAATTTTTCCCCAAACAATTCCTCTCACACACCAGCTCAATGAAAAAGCTCAGCATTGTCTGTATACACAGGCACTCAGTCGAGAAGTGGGTTTTGATGTCTTGCTGCGGTGTATGTCCAACAGTCTCCAAATCTACCGATCTGAGAATGTTCCATTGCTTACAAAAGTTAAGCTCAAAGCACAGGAGTATGGCCAAGTAACAGGTGCAATGACTGTGGAGCTGAAAGGCCAAGAACTTACCCTACAACAAGCAGCGGTGTATCTAGAGGATCAGGATAGGGTTTTAAGGAAAGAAGTATATGAGCAAATGGGCCAGCGGCGGCTGCAAGACAAGGACACACTCAACAGCCTATATACGGCACTAGTCAAGGACCGGCACCAGCTAGCGGTAAATGCAGGCTTTGAGAACTTCAGAGATTACTCCTTTGTGGCTATGAATCGTTTTGACTATACCTCGCAAGATTGCTTTGCCTTTCATGAAGCAATAGAGAAAGAAGTCGTACCACTTTTAAATACACTGGCACAGGAGCGAAAATCCCTGCTGGGTGTTTCTGTGCTCAAACCCTGGGACAAGCTGGTTGATCCAAGCAATCAACCACCACTACGTCCTTTTACACATGCAGATGACTTGCTCCAAAAGACCATCACCGTCTTTGATAGATTGGATCCGTTTTTGGGTAGTTGTCTACGCATTATGCAGAAAATGGGGCACTTTGACTTGGAGTCAAGAAAAGGAAAAGCACCAGGAGGTTACAACTATCCACTAGACGAGACCGGGGTGCCGTTTATCTTTATGAACGCTACAGCTACGCTTAGGGACATGGTTACAATCCTTCATGAAGGAGGGCACGCTGTACATTCTTTCTTAGTCAGGGATTTGGTGATGAATGATTTTAAGCACTTCCCCTCTGAAGTAGCAGAGCTGGCCTCGATGTCTATGGAGCTGATTACTATGGAGCATTGGGATGTATTCTTTGCCCATGCGGAAGACCAAAAAAGAGCCAAAAAGCAGCACTTGGCACAAATCATTGAAACACTGGCCTGGATAGCCACGATAGATAAATTCCAACATTGGGTCTATGAGCATCCTAAGCATACACTAGCACAGCGCCAAACTGCTTGGAACGATATTTTTGATAGGTTTTCTGATAACGTGACAGATTGGTCGGGCCAGGAATGTTACAAAGATTTTCTGTGGCAAAAGCAGTTGCATCTTTTTGAAGTGCCTTTCTATTATATCGAGTATGGCATTGCACAGCTCGGCGCCATGGCCGTCTGGAAGCGCTACCAAGAAAATCCTGCGCAAGGACTACAAGATTACTTGGAGGCATTAAAACTCGGCTACACCCACACTGTGCCGCAGGTGTATCAGAAAGCTGGTATTGCTTTTGAATTTAGTAGAGCTTACATTAGAGAACTCATGCGGTTTCTAAAAACCCGTATTGAGGACCTTGGTTGATTGCTGTGTGTAAAAGATGCGATGTACTGCGCGGCATGACAAAGAAGTCATCTATTAGTCTGTGTGCTTGGTGCACAGTATACGGGCCGGATTCGCTTGTATAAATTGTCCCCAACTTGCGGGTTTGGTGCTGGCTTGCTTATGCTGGTAGGCATGGCATACCGCTACTGCCAAGGCATCGGAGGCATCGAGAAGGTCAGGCATTGATGAGAGCCGTAGCAGCGACATCAACATATGGGCTACCTGTTCTTTGGACGCATTACCGTGACCCGTGACCGCTTGCTTGATCTTGCGCGGTGCATACTCTGTGATGGGTACCTCCCTTGCCAAAGCCGCAGCCATAGCCACCCCCTGAGCCCTACCTAGTTTAAGCATCGCTTGCACATTTTTACCATAAAAAGGTGCCTCTAGGGCCATCTCATCAGGCCTGAAGTCCTCTACCAGTGTGCTAACACGTTCGAAAATTTTCTGCAGCTTCAGGGCATGGGTGGTGTAGCGATGAAGGTGAATGACGCCATACTGCACAACACTAAGTTGCTGGTTCATCTGCTTGATGACTCCATAACCCATGACAGTAGTGCCGGGGTCAATGCCTAAAAGAATACGTTCTCGGGACAAATCTAAATCTGCAGCATTTTAAGGAGTTCTTCTGTAAAAATATAAGTAGGCTTTCCCGGCGGCTTTTAGGGCTTGTGCTGGTGTTACTTGGCTTACCTTATCATCATTATATAACCTCCACTGCCCGTTTTGTTGAATGTAAGCTACGTAGTGGCCACTATATAGACGACTGCCGATATGCACTATAAAGCCCTGCAAGCAGTAGTTTAAATCGTTAACTCTACCATCGGGACTATACTGTATGCGTGCCGGCACAGTTAAATTTAGTGTGCCAGTAATAGTAGTTTCGATTTTCTTCCCTCCCCTATTCCCTTCCCAGTTAAATCTACGGAGCTGAATAGGTAAAGGGGCATTTGAGTTGGTATTTATTTTCAATCTATCGCGTTTTGTTCTGTCAACTTCACCTAGGAGGGGCTCCTGATACAAATTCTCCAATGCTGCGTCCTCGAACATAGCCTCCAAACGTGCTTGCATAGTAACATTGCCATTATCTGGTAAGGGAATCTTAAGGGATCCTACAGTAGGTTCGGTTTCTTTTCGCCAAGCCTCGTAATTACGGATAATTCCTTTTATAGAAATCATTTGATGCCAAGCGAAGTAGAAGGGTTGAAATGCGCTCTTTTCGAATAAAATCGTAAGGAATGCCTCTGCATCCTCTTGCCTACCCCTGATAAATTCACCCCGACTTGCACCTAGCAAAGCCGTATAAAACGCCTCCGCTTCATCCCTAATCACATAGTCCTGGTCGTTTTTTATTCTTTCTACGATTTTTTGCCCCGCTTGAGCCAGGGAGTCAGCTTTGCCAGCAAAGGTATCGGGATAAAGTTTTGCGATGATTTGCAGCACACTATTCATGTAGCAGGTATTACCTAGGTTGGGTATACCCCCCAAATTAGTCGTGACAGTTTGAATGCCACGCTCACTGAGATCGGGGGCCACCGCCCCTCTACGGCAGCCTTGGCAACCTTCGAGCATTAGCAGTACAGCGCACGCATAGGCTATTCTTATAAAGAGGTTCTTGATTGGCTGATTCTTAGTATGAGTATGAGTATGAGTATGAGTATGAGTATGCATAATGTCTTTGCAAAAACCCAACTATGGGTGCACGCAGAGTACCCCGAGCTGGTGACGTTGCAAACTACTGCGTACTTTTAGGCGTACAAAACTACTATCAGCTTGTTTACCCTGCAACTTCTCGCTCACCTACTCATCGGTTATCTACCACTTGTTATTGGGGCTCTACCGCTACTAGCTGTTGTTGTGGTAGGTCTAGATTACAAGCAACGACTTGGGTACTGGCTCGCTACCTGGCTCCTGGCCTTGGCGATGCTCTTGGGTGGGTATCTTTTGGTGCTTACCTACCATGGTACTACCTGGCACGGGTCCTTCACCTGGTTGCGTATACCAGGCAATCCCTTGCCTTTCTGTTTGATGCTTAGTTTTTGTGTTGACTTCCCAGTGGCGGTCATGGTAAGCCTCACCACCACGATCAGCTTTATTACCCACTTTTACGCCCTATCCTACATGCAGGTTGCACGCCGACGCTATTGTGTGCTCACAAGCGGCTTTGTCAGTGCGATGCTAGGTTTCTTAATGGCAGAGAATCTCATGGCCCGCTTTATAGGTTGGGAGGTGGTAGGCTTGGGGTCTTATCTACTCGTCAGCTTTTGGCACCAACAAGAAACTGCTGCCAGGAGTGGTACCAAGGTATGGCTGATCAACCAACTGGGCAGCGTGAGCTTGCTCATAGGCATCCTAATTCTAGTCAGCGAACTAGGTAGTTTTGATTTGGATGAACTGGCTTTGCTCTCCAAAGATGTCTCTCATGATAACAAGGGCTGGCTGGTAGTAGCAAAGTACTGTCTTGTGGGAGGTGTCTGTGTCAAGTCAGCACAATTTCCTTGGTTCAGCTGGCTGCCCAGTGCCATGACTGCACCTACGCCCGCTTCTGCCCTGATCCACACAGCTACCATGGTAGGTGCTGGAATGCATCTACTAATTGGCCTAACTCCCATTTTGGGTATGGAGCCACTCACATTAGTGACTTATTTGGGTAGCTTCACTGCTTTTATGGGTGCCTATGCCGCTTTGACACAACAGCACATGAAACAAGTACTAGCCTACTCTACCATCTCTCAGCTGGGCTACGCTGTGATGGCAGTGGGTGCAGGAGCGAGCAGCATAGGGTTATTCCATTTTGTGACCCACGCCTTTTGCAAAGCTTGCCTATTCCTTTGTGTTGGGGCTGTATCACATTTTTTGCATCAGCAAAGCGAAGAAAATTCCATACAACACATGGGAGGACTAAACAAGGCACTACCTGGTACTTTCTGCGCTTATCTCATAGCAGCCTGTTCTTTGATAGGTGTACCAGGCTTTGCTGGATCACTGTCTAAAGAGGCTGTTCTGGTCCGTACTTTAGCTTGGGCAAACCAGCAGGCACAGGCTGGTAGCTATTTGGGATATCTCGTGCCTGTACTAGGCTTTTTCTCCACTTTCCTAGCGGTTGTCTATATGGGACGACAGTGCTACCTGGTTTTTATGGGTGTCCCTCGGTGGTCACGCAAACTGATACCAAAAGTCCTCTACTGTACGCCGTGGTCCATGCAGATCAGTATGTTTACCCTGGCCTTGTGCTCGCTAGGTTTTTGGTACGGACCGATAACAGGAGGCATTAAAAACAACTGGCTGTTGCAACGGCTAGCACAAACCCCGCTCTTAGTTTCTACGTTGCCCGTTACCCACACGCTACCATACGAAGTTACACTGGCTTCTGTCATCATCATGTCGTTGGGACTACTTTTTTTGGTAATCTGGCAAGTACGAAACCCTGCTACTCTGCTCTCGCCTCATAACAAGCTAGCACTGCATGGGTGGTATTTGGACAGGCTTGCCAACGCAACTGCTCGGGGGGTACTGGGCCTTAGCAGGCTAATAGTACAGTTCGACCACCAGGTAGTCAATGGCTTTGTGCGTGGTATAGGTGTTGGTTATATAGTGTTGGGTAACATGCTCGGTTGGCTAGACCAAAAGCTGCTGGGTGGTGCGGTGTTGCTTATTGCGTCAGTGCCCCGATACCTTGGCAAGGTCCACCGAACTACACAACAAGGGAACTTACAGCATTCCCTTTTGTGGATGTTCATAAGTATCGGGTTGCTTTCTTGGGGTATCTATTGGGCCACACGAGGGGTGTGATGACACGAATGATAAAATCATCCTACAACATTGTTGACCAACTTGGTAACGAGCTCTTGCTTAGAAAGCCCTTCCAACACTTCTTCGGCCATCTGGACCAGCGTAGAATCAGTACGCAAAGGGGACGGAGTTGCTACCAGTTTATCCGCCCATGCCATCACTCGACGTTTATCTAGCCCCTCTTTATCGGGACCTGCTAATTGCCGAAATTGTATCCCTAACGCACGACCCACCTGCTTGATTTTGTTGACCTCTTGCTGGGTCACCAGGGAGAGTGATATTCCTTGTTTTCCGGCTCTGGCCGTTCGGCCACTGCGGTGTGTATAGTACTCCAGCTGTTCAGGAAGGTTATAATGGATTACATAGTGCAAATCCTTCACATCAATGCCGCGTGCTGCCACATCGGTGGCTACTAAGGCCTGTAGCTGCTGACTTTTAAACCTCTTCATCACCTTGTCTCTCTTTCCCTGAGAGAGATCACCATGTATAGAGTCGGCATGTAGACCATTGTGTATAAGGTTTTGCGCCAGCTTTTGGGCACCTGCTTTGGTCTTACAAAAAATAAGACCCCGCTTGCCTTTGTCTGCATTTAAAAACATGAGTAATGTGCTTTGCTTGGCCTCTGCTGGGCACACCATGTACTGGTGCTCGATGTTCTCATTGACCACATTGTTGGGGCTTACCGAAACCTTTACATGGTCTTTGGACATGTATCGATGCACCAAGCGGGTAATTTCTTGAGGCATGGTAGCTGAAAATAGCCAGATGGACTTTTCTCGGGGCAAAAAGGAAATAATTTGGTTAATAGCAGGCTTAAATCCCATGTTGAGCATTTCATCAGCTTCGTCCAAGACCAGGTGAGTAACATGAGACAAGTCTACGGCCCGTCGTTCTACCAAATCGATCAACCTACCAGGTGTGGCAACCACGATATGGGTTGGCTTTTTCAAGTCACGCATTTGTGGGCCCAGAGGAACGCCCCCGTACACGGCTCGTGTAGCTACATGAGGAAGATGCTTCGAGAATAGTGTCAATTGGTTGGAAATTTGCTGCCCTAGCTCTCGGGTAGGCGACAAGACTAGCGCCTGTATACTTTGGTGTTTCACATTGATGTGCTGTAACAAAGGAAGCCCGAAAGCTGCTGTTTTTCCGGTACCTGTTTGTGCCAAGCCAATAAAATCGTTTTTGCCCTTCAAAAGGATGGGAATAGCTTTTTTTTGTATCTCAGTAGGTTCGTTAATGCTGTTTTCTGCAAGAGCCTGGGCAATGTTTTTATTAATTCCCAGATCGGTAAAGGGTGTCAAGTTCATCGTATTTTAAGGTTGGATTATTTTTTTGCGAGGGGGTTATTGGCTACTAAAATCCCCGCCACAGCAGGGCTCTTTCACCGAGGGAGGGTGCTTATAAAAGCCAACTCAGTTCCTTATACACTGTATTCAGTTCGTCCGCAACTTCTCCATTTCAAGAGCCCCCTAAGGTAGTAGGAAATCATGAGAAAAAGAAACTACTTGGATGGGACTAGCCTGTGGCGGTACTTCCAAGTGGGGATCAAACTAAAAATCAATGCCCCGAGTGTTCTCTTAACTCCCCCATATCCTCCAGGAGCCCGTGGCAGCGCTGTTGGAGTAGGCCTGTCGTGGTGGAAAATTAGCAACGTTAGCAAGCCAACGTAATTGGTTCACTCATACCCCATCCACCAGTTAGACAAATTTGAAGAAAAAAAGCCAGTAGCATCCCGGACAACCTCAGTAATCCCCCCGGTTTTTTTATAAAGCCTTGCCATCCACAGAGACCTGTCTAATTTTGGTACATGCCCCTGGTTACATTCACGTCAGACTTTGGTTACCAAGACCACTACGCAGCCGTTGTTAAAGCAAGGGTGTTGCAGTATTGCCCCAATGCCACCATCGTAGACATTAGCCACGGTATTGAACCATTCAACATTGCGCAAGGGGTGCATGCACTCAAGGCAGCGTACCCGGAGTTTCCACCAGCTGCTGTGCATATTTTTGCCGTGCAAGGCAGCCAAGCAGTAGACAAGCACATCGCCTTTCAGTGGAAAGGACATTACTTCGTAGGCAGCGACAATGGGTTTGCTGGGCTTTTAGCAGAGGCATACATTGGGCAGTGTGTTGAGATCAAAGCTACTGATGAACAGGCAGTTACTTTTCTGGCACAAACCCTCTATGCCCCAGCTGCTGCCAAGCTAGCTCAAGGAATACCCCTGCAAGAGATAGGCTACCCTGCCCCTATCCCTCAAAAACTCATTGCTAGACAACCCCGTGTCACCGAAAAGCAAATCATTGGCCACGTCATCAGTGTAGATCATTATGGCAACCTAGTGACTAGTATTACCAAAGAAACTTTTACGCAGCAGCGTCGTACCAGAAGGTTTGAGATCCGCTTTGCGCGAGAGTCCATTTACAAACTCCATACCCACTATACACAAGTAGAACCTGGCGATTGTGTCTGTGTTTTTAATAGCCTGTCATTGTTAGAAATTGCTATTAACCAAGGTAATGCTGCAACCTTGCTAGGACTACAGTATGACAGTCCCGTATGCATATCCTTCCATTAGTAGGTCGATACATGAAAGAACTCAGCACAGTGCTACTAATAGGCATGGGACTTGTGCACGGTGCTTGGGCTATAGAAAGCGCAGAAAAACAAGACTTTGACAAACTTCTGGAAACCATTTATAGCCAGTGGGAAGAGGAGGTGGCGTATGAAGTACTGCGAGAACGACTTTGGGAATACTACCATGACCCTTTATTACTCAATAAGGCTGCTAGAGAAGAGTTGCGGCTGCTTTGTGTTCTTACGGACGACCAGTTAGACCAGCTTTTCAAGCACTTAGCAGAAAATGGTCCGCTCATTTCTATCTATGAGCTACAGACAATTCCTGCGTTTGACTTAGCCACGATTCAGTTACTAGTTCCTTTTGTAAGCGTGGAAGCAGTGCCTGACAACTATCACAGCCGCTTTTTATGGCACAAAGGATTGGAAGAAAGAAACAGCTATGGAATCATGCGGTACGAACGCACGCTAGAAACCAAGCGTGGTTATCAACACAGCGGCAAGCAACATAAGGTGCCCTATGTAGGCTCACCTAACAAGCTTTTTACACGGCTCAGCATCAAGCACCCTAGCGGTTGGGAACTAGGCTTATCAGCGAGAAAAGGAGCAGGTGAGGCATTGACCTGGGATCCTGCAACCCAACGATATGGCTTGGCTCCTTGGCGAGTTCACTGGCTACTCAAAGATAAAAGAAGAATTAAAACATTGGTGGTAGGCGACTACGCCGTGGGCTATGGACAGGGACTAGTGCTCAATGCAGGCTTTAGCATGGACAAGAGCAGCGAAACTATCAAGGTCATCCGTACCAACAACTTGGGTATTCGTCCCCACACATCCGTGACAACTACTGCCTTTAGAGGCTTCGCTGTGACTTTGCAGTGGCAGCCTATAGGGCTCACAACATATTATTCTAACATTGATCTGGAGGGAACGGTGCGGAAGAGCGGCTCTGTAAGCAGCATTTCAAGGGGTGGCTATTACCGAACAAAGAGCGAGCTGGATAAAAAAAGAAAAATCAATGAACAAGTAATAGGCAGCACGCTCGTTTATAAAGACCCTACCCGGGGCGCTGAGCTAGGCATTAACATGCTGTATAGTCACTACAGCTTACCGATTTATCCCGATTCCAAACGCGGAAATCCACGTCGCTTTCGTGGCCAGCACCATGCCAATGGAAGCATTTTTTATCGCTATCTGTGGCAAAACTTTCACTTCTTTGGAGAGGGCGCACTGTCTAAAGGTGGAGGCAAGGCAGCCATTGCAGGCGTGGTAGCCAGTCTCTCGGGCTATGCAGATGCAACAGTACTTTGGCGACATTATGGCCAGAATTTTCATAGCCCCTATGGCAGAGCTTTTCGAGAAAACTCAACTGGCAATAGTAACGAACGCGGTATCTATGTAGGAACTAGGCTCAACCCCTTGCGTCACTTACACCTGCATGCCTACTACGCCTACTTTTACTTTCCGTGGTCTTTTGGGAAACCACGTGCCGGACATAGCTGGCTGGCCAGAGCTAGCTACCAGATTACTAGGACCTCACTCGTGTACTTGCAGCACAAAACTACCGCCAAACCACACCAGATCACAAAAAGTACAAAAGTTGCTGTGGGCACTCAACAGAATTATAAACTTTGTTGGCAACACACATTGAACAAAGTTACTCGCCTCAAGAGCGAAATACAGTGCAGCCGCCACCAACAAGTAGGCGCGCCTACTTGGGGCTATGTTGCAGCGCAGGACGTTGCTTACAAGCTGCATAAGCTTCAACTAAAAGGACGTGTGGCATGGTTTAGTACTAGGCATATCCACAACACGCTGTATACTTATGAACCCAATGTGCTGCATACGGGTTTCAATTTTCACCCTTACCACGGTAGAGGCATGCGTTATTGTTTGCTCGTGTGCTATCGACCTACTGCCGTGTTTCGGTTGGAGCTGAAATATGCACTCACACACCACACGGATAGGAATGAAATAGGAAGTGGTCAGGAAACCATCAAAGGCAACTTAAAAAACAATGTAACGCTGCAGGTAATTTTTAAGTTTTAGCTCATGGCTGGTTATTCAAAAAAGCCAGGCTAGGCTTTTTCGAGCTCCATAATGGTGATTTCAGGAAAGATGCCAATGCGGCCTGGATAGCCAATGTAGCCGTAGCCGCGGTTGACGTACAGGTATTGTGTTCCTTCCCGATACAACCCTGCCCATTGCTTGTACCGATACTGTACAGGACTCCGCTTGAAGGATCCTAGCTCAATGCCCAACTGACCGCCGTGGGTATGGCCTGAAAAGGTGATGTCAATATCGGAATATTGGGGCCTGATCTGGGCATCCCAATGGCTCGGATCATGCGACAAGAGCAGTTTTACAGGCACGTTCTCTGTACCACGATAGGCTTGGTCTAATCGACCGTACTTGGTAAAGCCGCCTGTACCCCAATTTTCGACACCAATTACTGCCAGTTGATCACTGCCTTGAACAATCATTTTATGGTCGTTCATCAGCAAGTGCCAGCCCAGTTGTTGGTGCGCAGCAAGCATAGCCTGGTGATTTTTTTGCTTTTCACTGGGCGACCCCCATCGGATATAATCGCCATAATCATGGTTACCTAGGATAGAATAGACCCCAAGGGGGGCTCTTACTTTATTAAAAACATCGATGTACACATCAAGCTCGTCAGCTGTGTTGTTGACTAGATCACCCGTAAAGAAAATGATATCCGATTTTTCTTGCAGCAGCATTTCTACACCTCTTTTGACTGCTTTCTTATTGAAGAAGCTTCCACAGTGTATATCGGAGAGCTGCCCTATGCGTAGGCCATGAAAAGCACTGGGTAGGTGGGGCAACCTCACTTTGACCCTGCGCACCCTATAGTCATGTGCACCAGAGATAATTCCGTAACTCATGGTGAGGACCGGCGCGGCAGCCGTAATCATAGCTACCTTGGTCAGAAAGGTAGACCGCGAGATACCCGTACTAGTTAGAGAGCTACTGGATGGTGTAGGCACTGCTCGATGAAAGGTCCATCGCAGGGCTCTAATGATATCATCTAGTAGCAAAAAGAAAGCTACAAAAAGCTTGGTAGTAACGTTGATGAAGAAAAAAGGTAGAAAGACCCGCCTGAAAAAAATACTTTGAAAGCCTAACCCAAAGAGGACACCCACTAAGCAAGAAGCCACAAAAAAACTAGTAACCCCCCAATAAACCCAATGGATACTTTCTCGTGTAGCAGGCTTTAAATATACTGTCAAGACTTTTACTCCCTGGTATACATAAATATCTAGGAGTAAAGACAGTAATAATAACAGTACAAAGAGTGCGTATCTACCCATGGCTTAAAGAGGTGTTATGCCCTTGAAAAATGTTCCTAGTGCTTCTCACAAACCTTTATGCCTCTGTATAACTCTACTCATCTCTTGATACAACTGATACACACTCTTCGTCGCAAGCTACTAAAATACTGTGCAATGGTTAAGAGTCATCTGTCGTAGGCACATACTTCACTCCATGAAAGGTGGTCGGGTGGCTGTTCATAACGTCGCCAAGAAGCAGCCTCTATACTGACCATACTACTTCCAAAAGATGTCAGAGCACACTGTTATCATCAGAAATTAGTATTTTTTGCCTGTATTGTGCTGCACAATCGCAGACACGCTGTACGGTTTGGTGAGTAGCATTTATAAATATGACAATGCGAGATAACAAAAAGTGGCGGAAAAAATATGACCGCTGCAAGTATACAAACAGACTGCTTGGTAAACTCTTGTTGCTTAACGCAACTAGGCCAGAGGAGGATAAGATAGATATGTCGGAAGTAGAAAAATCTATTTACTACGCTAAGAAGTACCACGGAGATCAGAAGAGACAATCAGGAGAACCGTATTACTCTCATCCTCTCGAAGTGGCTTATATGATTTCTGACTATCTCTTCAGAACGGATATTATAGTCACCTCGGTACTACACGACACAATTGAGGATACAGAGCTTACGTTCGAAATGATTGGGCAGCTCTTTGGCGAAGCAGTTGCACATCAGGTTATGGACCTGACAAGGATTACGGGTGATGACGGCCGTAAAATGAGTTCAGCTGAAACAGTTCGAGTTTTGTTTGAGCAAAAGAAATATGATGTACTGCTTATAAAGCAATTTGACAGACTGCATAACATGCAGTCTATAGGAGCCAAGTCTCATGAAGCGAGACAGAGAATTATAGAGGAAACTATAGGAAATTTTACCACTCTTGCGGCATTTCTTGGCATAAGAACCATAGAAGAAGAACTCATCCAGGCTTGTACAACTCCGGATTCCATCGATAATTTTGGAAATCAATGCGAGAACCTTCTCAGTAAGAATGATGCTCATTTGCTTTCTCTAATGTTTCAAAATGATGAAGTGCATAGATAAAAGCGATGGCTGTTGGAATCGTCACTACCAGTATCACATAATTGCCAAAGAAAAGGTCAAGGTATACAAGCCCAAAGGAAACTACCACATATACAAAAGCACGCGACAGAGCATATGAGAAAGTTGCATAGGTAAATCTCTTAAATATTGGGAGGTGTTTATAGAAAACTGGTACAGCTGGTGTCCCCATAAAGCCAAACACAACGATAAAGGCCTGAATCGCCATGATTTGGTATGAGGAGGATATATTATTCAGCATGTAAGGACACAGCGCTACAAAAAACAGAAAAAGTACAAGCCTAACTCTTACAATACGCAATGGGTGCACCACATAGCTCAAATACGCTACTATGAACCAACTGAAGAGCTGTATCATTGACACAACAAAGTTTTGATGGATTACTTCTTCTGGGGTAAAATGAAAAACGGTTTTTAATATATTCCCGCAGTACACATAGGCAAAATAAAAACATACAGGCCAAGAGCACTCTATAAAGAACAAAGAGAGCGCAGTTTTCTTATTAACTCTCTCATTCCAGATTACGTTGTGCTTCAGAAGTTCTGGATCATGTTTGGCTTTGATAACAGCATCCTTGATCCTACGTTTTGCGTCAGCAAAATCGGGGGTTTCTCTAAGGCGCGTTCTTGCAACTGCTCCAATTACGGCAACTAGTGTGCCCAACCAAAACGCACTGCGCCAATTAAGCCCAAAAGAAGTCACGAGCGACGCAACACCTAAGGCCACTGTACCTCCCAAAACTCCGAAAACAGCAATTAGTGTTACAGCTGGATATTGTATTGGCGGCTTAGTAAGCTCTGTTATGTAGAGATCTGCACCTATGACCTCTCCCATGGCAGCCATACCTTGTACAATGCGACATATGGTAACTATGTAAGCCGCTGTGATGCCTATTTGCTCGTAAGTTGGGAGATTGGCCATCGTAAAGCATGCCAAAGACATCATGGTTGTTGTTATAATAACCGTCGACTTGCGCCCTATATTATCACCGAGATATCCAAAAATAAGTGCTCCAAGTGGCCTGAGAACATAGGATGAACAAAAAGCAAAGGCTGAGAGGAGCCCTGCCGTGTGGAGGTCAGTTTTAGGAAAGAACAGTTCATTGAGTAGTACCGCCATATGAACATAAAGCAGCAGATCAAAATATTCTAGAAAAGTGCCAATAGACAGCAACCCTATGGCTTCCTTTTTTTCTTTGCTCAACAATGAAAAAGTCTCCATACAAAATGCATTACAATTTTTGTGTGTAAAAAAATTCGGCAAACCTAACACTACTGTATTCTACGGTTCTATGACCATATTACAAGTATGATTATGTCATTCAGCCAATGTTGAGCTCCTCTCGGCTAACTCCTGGTAGCTTAACCACTCGTGCTCTTTTTCTAAGATCTGGAAACGAAGCTCTTCAATTTTCTCGTTAATCACTGGTGTAGGTATACTGGATGCAGCTGTATAATGGAGGCCATGAAACTTTATCTTAAGCTTAGCACTAAGCCTTTCAAGAGATTCCAGATTGTTTAGCATGTCGTCGATAAATATTATTGCCTTGGGATAGTAATTGCTACGATGTAAGATACTCTCAAGTGCTTTTCCTTTATCAACCTGCGCTGTCAGAATAACACCAGACTTTAACATCGGAACGCCGTCTTGTGCTTCCAGTTCATGAAGGAATATATCTTCTTTTATTGGGGTGAGGTTGCAGAAATCAAAACCAAGGTCGTGGAGATGTTTGATTCGCCAGTCCTCAAGCTTCTCAATATTTCCGAATTTACCTGTATAAATCGACGTTAAGGCAATCGACGGTATCTGGTATTTCTTTAAAAAAGTAAATATATCAACGACGCCTGGATCTACTAGCCTCCATTTTGCTTTAGATGTGGCAATGCCATACAGGGTCTTCATGTCTTCCTTGGAGAGACGCCCTTCAATCTCCTTCCACAGTTGCTTGCGGTAAGGGTGTCTATTGAGCGTGTGCTCATCGGTTGGCATAATAAGCACATGATCTATATCAAAAATAACCAGCGTATCCCGATCGCTCCTTTTGAGGAGTTCCGTAAGTGGGGTAAAATCTGAAATCGTTGTAATTTCGGCCAATGCAATGCTAGTTGTCACAAAAAAACTAAGAACCAAGTAATAGGCGATAAGCGCAGAAAAACGAGCAACGGTTCTAATCATTATCTTATTCGACAATAGGAAACCTTTGCATGGTGTAGGATGCTCTAGACGCATATTCTTTGGGTTAATGACATACAACTATCAAAATATGCCCTAATTACTAAATTGACCACGCAAAGATCTCAATAGGTTCAATGCGAGTGAGTGCACCATTCCATATAATAGACCATCAAAACCCATCTCCCGTCTCCATACCTCACAACACAAAAATAACCTTCACCACTAGGTATAAAAAAATATCAGTATTAACAAGCAATCAAAATTACCATGGTACTCTATTTCTACAGATCTGAAACTATTACAGCATAGTTGCCCGTCGGCTTTTACTTTTTTTGAGGAGTTCATTAGGTCTTTATAATCCTCTTTCCGACATACCGGGCTTCTATGGAAGGCCTTTGTACTCTTTTATGCAGATATTTCCGAGCATAGCTGTCCCATTATTGCAGGCAATGCTAGAAGCATCTTAGGCAATTATGCATATACCAGCGCCGCCTGTTGACCTTTCAAGCTAGGTGGCGATAGCTGCAAACCTCCTAACTCGTTGAGCTGCCGAATCATATACGCTGCTAAATCTGCACAAAGTGCCTTTTCTGGTTCGTGTAAAAGGAAATAGATGGCTGATAGTTCTTTTTCAAGCCACAGATGAAGCTTTTTAACCCACGCGTCAATGCGTGTATAGTCAGTAGCATGCAGGTTATTACCTGTAAACCGGATAAATGCACAACGCATTGTTAACGTTTGATGCAAGACATCCCTCCTACCCGCTACGTCGGTGATAACCGCTACAATGCCATGCGCTTGCAGGAAAGTAAACAGCTCTTGCTGCGCTACTTTATCGCTAAACCAGGCTGGGTGCCTCAACTCAACAGCTAGATTGAACCCTTGGGGAATATGCGCTAGCAACCTTTGTAACGCTTTCATGCTGCTAGGCTGGAAATAAGGCGGCAGTTGCATAAACGTCATTCCCAATGCCTCCTCAAAATGGAATATAGCCTCTAGAAAAATATCCAGAAGGTGCCGTTGTGCATCCACGTTACTGCTATGACTAATACTTCTGGGAACTTTAGGGCAGAATTGGAAGCCTGGAGTGGCTGCTTCTTTCCACTTTTTCACTTTCTCTACAGAGGGGATACTATAAAACGTTGTATTAAGCTCTACGGTGTTGAACTGCCGGCAGTAGATTTTTAAAAAATCCTTAGCAGGAGTACCTTGGGGATACACCCTGCCTACAAAACTACGATCGGTCCATACAGAACAACCTATGTAGACCGAAGGTGTCTGGGTACGTGGCGGTAGCCTATCTAACACGGCTTGGGTGGCCGGCGGGTCTGTGGGTAGCTCCCAAGAAATCTGGGATAGGGCACTTGCTTCTAAACGACCAAACTTCATAAAAATAGATTCAAGTGAGTCACATACGGATGCCCCTTGCTAACCTTTACGCTTTTCCTCCACCTCGTTCAATAACATGGCTTCTTGCAGCAGCGTTTGTAGGGCCACTTGGTCAATGTCTGTCATTTTTTTTATCCTGACATGCCTAACCTTCTTACCCACCCCTTCTAATAAGCCCTGTGTATTCGCTAAAAAAGCTCCTTTGCATAAACCCAACGCAACAGCTCCATCGCCAGGGTTGAGAAAGCATAGCCGGCCATGGTAGCTGTAGAACGGAATACCGCACTTTATCGATTCTTCTACATGCAACACTGTTTGAAAGATAGTTATCCGCAAAGCATTCAGTACACTCCTAAGCACTGTAGGTTGCTGGTTGATAAAAGCAGTTACGTCAATGTCCTTCATTTTTACAAAAACTTTTGGTATTGCTAGCTGCGCATAGTTAGCCTGTGCAAAACACGGATGCAATGGCTATCCTAGACTTGACAATAGCTGCGAATAGTACTTGCTTCTTTCTGATTGGCACCCATTTTAGGCACCGACCCAATAAAAAAATTGGGAAATACGGCAGAATTATAGCATAATTATGCTGAGTTGACGGTAGCTTTTAATTAAATTTTGAAAAACGAAAAAACTACCCTCTATTTGGGAACATTCGCCTTTAAAAAAATACATATGAAAACGTTCGATAGCATTATAACCATTCTACTTATCATTGGAGGCTTAAACTGGGGACTGGTTGGCCTTTTTGAATTCGACTTGGTGCAATACATTTTTGGACAGGGTGCTTTTGCACGAATCGTTTATACAGTTGTCGGACTTTCGGCCATATGTAAAGTATTTCTCTGGAACATGGGAGAAACTACAGAATAGATCGTGTTCAAGATAGTCTTCTGTCGTAGAACAACAGACAGAAGTAGAGTTTTGCAACCTGCTCTCACTGCTTGTTAGGGCGTGGTGTCGCCAATGAATGGGGTAAGTTATTAGCAACATCCAGCTTACAGAGATCGAAGCTCACTCCGCCAAGTTAATAGACAGCCTATCAAATCAGGCAGGAGAGGCGTCTTGTGAAAGCCTATTCATGGACGAGCTGATACGTACTCGGTGTAAGCCCAAACGGTGTTTCTTCGGAAATGCCTTCCGGTAAGTATGGTTTTTGCCAAAATGCTCTGTTCTCCAGACAGCCGTTCCGACTTGTATGCTGGGCATGAGTTGCTCTTTTGGCCAACTTCACACTCCCCCGCTCCATTTGGAGTTTATTTAGGAATCATCAACACCGAAGAGCCTTACACCTCAACCGTTTCTCAGAGCGGTTGAGAGGTACTCGTTACTATGCCAACACTCGACATATTTTTTCTGTTGCTGGCGCCTACTTTTTTACTTCAGGAGTCTTGTCGATACCTACAAGTTGGCTAGGGCCTCATTCTTTTGCCTACCTAAAAAAAATAAACGTAAGGTAGATACCTTTGCATTAGTTGACACTGCACTTTAAGTAGTCGCCCCTTAACAAAGGGCAATTTCATTGCATACTATGCGATAAGGAATATTTTTTGAAAATTTTACCCAAAATAGCGTAGCAAAAAACGCAAGGAAAGGATAAATTTAGTTCAAAA
>JBJORC010000067.1:0-21197 GCA_046049605.1 Bacteroidota bacterium | reverse complement strand
CGACACCAGCCAACGTACATGATAGTCAGCTTCTGGGGGATTGTCTGAATAAGGTGAAGCTCCCTCCAAGGAGCCGTGTACTGGCAGATAAGGGCTACTGCTCTCAGGCCAATGAGGCGCTTCTCCACAGTAAGGGCCTGCGTAGCGGCGTGCAGCGCAAGGCCTACAGGAATATGCCCTTGACTCGTTGGGCGAAGTGTTATAATAAGCTGATGGGTAGAGACAGGTATAAAATAGAGCGGGTCTTTGGGAGTATCAAGCGTTGGTTTGGGGGTTTAAAGGCCCGCTATGTAGCGCTAGTGAAGACCCACAGGCAGCATGTCTTGGAGGTCATGGCGTACAACTTGTATAGGCTCCCGGGGATTATTATGTCCAATACGTAATAAATAAGAGCAAATGAACGGCTATAAGGGGTTATATGCTTCTTAGAGGAGCCCAATAGGCCAAAAACAGGTGTGATTAAGTCCGGATATGCCTCCCAAGAAGAGTACGAAACAACCGGCAACTATTCTGCAATAGTCTCACTTCATGAGTTAGGGGGGGTAACTTGCACATTCACCAAGAATTTTCATTCTGTGAAGAAAAATGAATACTTCATATAAAAGAATTGTTTTCTCTACAGCCTTGGGGATACTTGGCCTAATGCTACTAGGCGTATTTGTAGCATACAGCGGTGGAAATCCTTCTGGCCTCCCGAAAATTGTTCTGAGAAATTTTAATCCCCAGGCTGGTTTTCATTATAATATGTACTGTATCAACCATGCGTTGTATGCATGTGAGCGATCCAAACGGGAATTAGTGGTCCTCTTAGATTCTGGTTTATACAAAGAGGATCGACCACAGTTTATAACTGATAATCCTTACTACAACAAGCATGATTGGTTTAGTTATTACTTTGAACCAATTAATCAAACAGACAAACCTCTGAGTTATTGGAAAAAATGGGCTACTTGGCATCCGTTAGCGAAAGTAATAGCGCCAGCTGACTTCAAGCCTGTACTTGCACACACATCATCATGGATGAAAGGCTGCCCTGTCAATGTTTTTAGCGCTGCTTCTTTAGACACTTCCTTGAGCATAGAGCACCGTGCTCGAGAGTTTCACCGTATCTGGCATCAATATTTCAAATTGCGACCACATATACAGAAAATGGTCGACGACTTTAAGCAAAAGCACGATTTTCCCAACAAATATGTAATCACCTTGCATTACCGTGGAACAGATAAATACGACAATTCGACTGGAAATGAGGATGGGCCTGAGCATCCGCCTTATGAATTTTGCTCAGCTTTAGTGAAGAAAGTGATCAGAGAGAGCGGGTATCCACTCAGCGATGTGGTTACATTTGTCGCAACTGATGAGCAGCCATTTGTAGAGCACATGAAAAAAGCCAATGTAAACGCCGTGTTTATTGATGCTATGCGGTCTAATATGAGCACATCAGGTCTGAATCTTGACTTTTCACGATGTGGGAAAGGAGTTATAGATAGCACTCCGGAGAGCAAGATTTATAATGAATTAATTACTCAAAGTGTGCATCGGGGGATGCAAGACAAGAGTAATTACATTAAGGGACGTGATGTTTTGGTGGATGCAATTTTACTTGGGTCTGGTAATATATTTATAAAGAGCAGAGGCAACGTCAGCAACCAGGCATCTTGGATTGGAGGTCCAAAAATGGAGTCGCTCGACCTGGTCGATGAGTTCAATGCTTACAAAAAGAGGAGTATATCTGGTGATGACTGGAGAATAATTTATGATTAGATGCATGGTGGGGTAAAGACACCTTACAAACCCGACATCCTAGGTGGTTGGCATGGGGCCTTCGGAGCCGTGCTGCAGCAGACTTGGAACTTGCAACAGGCCATACAAAAAAACGTAAAGACATACAAGACTCTTCATTACTCTAAGAAAGTAGCCTCTTATTGAGTGTAATATACCCTCTTCACCCGTTCGCTCACATTCGTCAACACTTCATAAGGAATAGTGGCCATAGCAGCAGCTATCGCAGCAATAGGAAATTCCTTGCCAAAGATGATGACTTCATCACCCTCGGCAGCAGGGATATTCGTTACATCCACCATACTCATATCCATACAAATGTCACCAACGATAGGAGCAACGTGACCATTGATCCAGACGCTTCCTCGGCCGTTGCCTAATGCTCTGCTAAAACCGTCAGCATACCCAATAGCAAGGGTAGCAAGCCTCATATCATTTTTAGCAAATCCTTGTCTCCCATAGCCAATGGTCTCCCCTTGGAAAATCAGCTTGATTTGAGAAATAACAGTTTTAAGCGTACTAGCCACTTCTAAGTGCTGCTGCATCTCCTCACTTACCCCAACACCATACAAGCCAATACCCAACCGAACCATATCTAGTTGGTACTCAGAGAAACGCAAAACTCCTGAAGAATTGAGCAGGTGTTTGATCGTATGGATACCTAGCTTTTGTTCTATGTAGTGCGCCAGCTGCATGAACGACGCAAACTGGCGCTTTGTGTAAGCATCATGCTGTTGGTCTGCAGAAGCAGCTAGGTGACTCATAATCCCTACTACATGCAGGGCGGGTGTAGCACACAATACCTGCACAAGTGTGCTAAGCTCACTTGCCTCAAACCCCAGCCGGTGCATCCCTGTTTCTAGCTTTAGGTGTATGTTGATGTGCTTGTTCCGAATGGCTAGGAAATCACGCAAGGCATGCAGCAACTTCAGGCTGTATACCTCAGGTGTTAAGTCATACGCAAGCAGCTTATCAAAGCTCTCTGGTGTAGGACTCATCACCATGATGGGCAGCGTAATGCCATGTTCTCGTAACAGCACTCCTTCATCAGCATAAGCCACTGCCAGATAATCGACGCGATGGTACTGCAGGAGGTGAGCAATCTCAAAGCTACTGCTACCGTATGCCAAAGCCTTGACCACGGCCATCAGTTGGGTGCCTCTAGCCAGCCTATTCCGAAAAAAATTAAGATTATGCGTAACAGCATCCAGGTCTACTTCAAGAACAGTACTATGAATTTTTTGCTGTAACCGATCTGCCACTCTTTCTAAACCAAAACTTCTGGCTCCTTTAACAAGTATTAATTCGTTGCTAAACTTGTGCTGGACATTCTCCTTGAGGAATTTCTCAGTGTGATCGAAAAAGTGGGTATCAAACGACGCAAAGGCTGCGGCATGTGCGGTCAGCTCTTCACCTATGCCAATGATCCGGGTTACCCGCTTTTCCTTGAGCAGTTGTGCAACTTGAGGATATAGTTTTTCGGCTGCTATACCAGTTTCTAGCAAATCAGACAGCACTACTGTTCTTCTAGAAGCTTGCTTTTGTTGAGCCATAAAGTCTAACGCCACCCGAAGACCCACTAAATCGTTGTTATAGGTATCATCAATCACCTGGCAATGGTTAACGCCCTGCTTCAAAGTCATACGCATGGGTACTGCTCTAAGCTTCATAAGGGCTTCCTGCATCATCGCTGGACTAAATCCTTCTTGCAGTAGAAAGACAACACAATGGATTGCATTCTCTACAGAGACATCGTCTTGAAATGGCAAGATAAAGGTGTACTGCTGCTGTCGAGTAGTTACTATAATTTCTGTTTGTGTGTCTGTGGTTAATAAGCGCTTTTGGACCTTGTAGTCAGCAGCAGCACCAAGCAAAGACCAGGTCACCAAATGTGCTTTGTTATGGTAAAGCGCCATCAATACTTGATGGATAGGCGTATGATCTATACAGTAGTAAATCTTTTGACAATCTTTGAACAGCAGGGATTTTTCTTCAATCTTCTGCTGCTGGGTGGCAAAACCTTCATCATGCGCTGAGCCTATGTTGGTAAACATCCCGACAGTAGGCTTAAGGATGGTCTCTAGTTTGGCCATTTCTCCAGGTCGCGAGATGCCTGCCTCGAAAATACCATACTGGTGCGTGACGTTAATCAACCACACTGAACGTGGCACACCTATTTGGGAGTTGTAGCTTTTAGGGCTTCGGGCCACAGCGTACTTCAGAGCCAAAATCTGGCTGAGCCATTCTTTGACAATGGTCTTTCCGTTGCTGCCTGTGATGGCTAGCAGGGGCAACTGATATTGACCCCTGTGATAAGCAGCTAGTTGCTGCAGAGCAGCAACACTATTGGCTACTTGGACAATGTTAGCGTGTTTTAGATGCTTGTGAATAGCTTGGTCTTCCTGCTGCACCACAAATTGGTTGATGCCTTGCTCGTAAACCATGGGAAGAAACTGGTGACTATTGTGGTACTGGCCCTGCATAGCAAAAAAGAGGCTACCGGAATCTGTAAGGAGTCTTCTACTATCCAGTAAGAGGTGCTTAATAGGATTTTCTGCAACGTACTGAATTATTTTTCCTCCTATAATAGCCGGCAATTCGCTGAAAAAGACCATGCGGGGAGTTGTCAGTTAGAAAATTTCTTGAAGAATGTATACGCTTAAACAGCCACAATGGGCTAAGGGCTCACTTATTCATCAACGACGATATAAAGATCTTCGGCCTTCTTTTTCATGAAATACTTTTCTCTAGCAAACTTCTCTAATAAGTGCTCATTATTTGCCAATTCCTTTCTGTCTTGCTGTATTCTTGCTATTTGTTCTAAGTAGTAAGCCTTTTCTACTTCTAAGCTCCTAAGCTTGTTCCGTAGCCTATACTGCGTGATGAGGTCCTCCGAGTCGAAGAAAAGCATCCATAATAGGAAACTAAATCCTAATAGAAAGTAGGGGTTTTTCACCCACTGAGGCAGTTTTTTCCAAATGGTGTGCATGGGCTTTGGTCATTTTTTAAAATGGCTTACCGGCAAATTTTCCGTGCTCACCCAGTGCTTCCTCAATGCGTAATAGCTGGTTATATTTTGCAGTTCTATCGGAGCGTGAGACAGAGCCCGTTTTAATCTGACCGGTGTTTAAAGCCACTGCCAAATCCGCAATAGTAGTGTCTTCTGTTTCTCCAGAGCGATGCGATACGATACTATTATAAGCATTCCTGCTGGCTAATTGGACTGCCTCCATGGTCTCACTGAGTGTGCCTACTTGATTCATCTTAATGAGAATAGCATTGGCTACCTTCTTATCAATTCCCTGCTGAAGTCTTGCCACATTGGTTGCAAAAAGATCATCTCCCACAAGTTGAACCCGGTCGCCTACAGCGGCGGTCAAATGTCGCCAGCCCTCCCAATCATCTTCTGCCATGCCATCTTCAATAGAGAGAATTGGATATTTTTGTAGCCAGTCTTTCCAAAACGCTATAAGTTCTTCAGAAGAGCGTTTTTTACCAGAAGTCTTTTTGAAATGATAGCACTTTTCTTGTCGATCATAAAACTCGGAAGCAGCGGAGTCCAATGCAATAAAGATGTCTTCTCCGGGCCGGTAGCCAGCTTTTTCGATGGCTTGTAGTACTAATTCTATAGCTTTTTCATTAGATGCAACACTGGGAGCAAAGCCGCCTTCGTCACCAACATTAGTAGAAACTTTGTTGGCTTTCAGGAGCTGCCCTAAATGCTGAAACACCTCCACCCCCATTCGCAAAGATTCGGAAAAACTAGCCGCCTTCACAGGCATAATCATGAATTCCTGAAAATCGATAGTGTTGTCTGCATGCGCACCTCCATTCAATACATTGATCATAGGTATCGGCAAGGTGTTAGCATTTACACCTCCCAAGTACTGATATAAGGGCATCCTGGCTGATGCAGCAGCTGCTTTGGCTATGGCTAAAGACACCCCCAATAGGGCATTGGCTCCTAGCTTGGACTTGTCCAACGTGCCATCTAGAGCTAACATTAGTCGGTCTAAGTAGCCTTGTTCAAAGACGGAAATCCCTACAAGGGCATTTCTTAATATATTTTTGACATGATGAATGGCTTTTTTAACACCCCTCCCTAGGTATTGTGGGTTATCTGTATCACGCAATTCAATTGCTTCATACCGACCTACAGATACTCCTGAGGGCACAGCAGCCGTTCCTATGGCTCCATCTTTGGTGTATACCACCACTTCAATGGTGGGATTTCCTCTAGAGTCCAGAATATGCCTTGCATGAATGTCTTTGATCTTACTCATGGCATTGTAGGTTACTAACCTCTCGATATGTAGGGGTATGCTCGCTAAAAGGAAGGGCGTATCAGTGCCTAATGATAACTTTTATTGCTAATAAGAAGCATAAAAAAGGATCAGACACTGATGTCTAACCCTCTTTTTCACTTCATATTCATGCGTTGCTAGTCATCCTTTTCTACATCAGTAGTTCCCTGATTATCAACTTCGGGCATACTTTTCTCCTGCTCGCCAGTGTCTAATTGGGAAGTTTCTACTACTTGTAGTAGTTCTCCTTCATCTGCACTGCCTTGAATACTGGCCTTGGGGGTAGATGCTAAAACAACTTTTTCGTCAGTCGGAACCTGGGGTTCTCCTTTTCTATCTACTGCCTTTGTCTTGCTCCTTCTCGTCTTAGTTTTTGCTGGTTTGCTTTCTTTTTGGAGGAGTTCGTTATAGTCTACCAGCTCGATCATGCACATTTCGGCATTGTCACCTAAACGATTTCCAAGCCTAATAATGCGTGTGTATCCTCCAGGTCTATTCGCAATCTTAGGAGCAACGTTATTGAACAGTTCCTTGACAGGTACTTTTTCCTGGAAATAAGAGAATACTACTCTTCTAGAATGGGTAGTATCGTTTTTTACCTTTGTCAAGATAGGTTCTATGAATTGTCTCAACGCTTTGGCCTTGGCTAAAGTGGTATTAATCCGCTTGTGTAGAATTAATGCCTTGGCTAGGTTAGCCAGCAGGGCTTTCCTGTGAGCAGCTGGCCTACTCAGGTGGTTGAACTTTTTTCCGTGTCTCATCCTTTTCTATAGTCAAATCTTATTGAAAACTGAAAAATTATTGCTCGGGCAGTGTTTGATAGGAGGTCATAGGTTACACTTCTTCTAGCTTGTATTTGGACAGATCCGTACCAAAACTTAGGCCCTTACTCGCCATTAATTCCTCGAGTTCTTTGAGCGATTTTTTACCAAAGTTTCTGAATTTTACCATGTCTGAAATCTCTAACCCTGCTAGATCACTCAGGGTTTTCACCCCTGCAGTCTTGAGACAGTTGAATGCCCTAACAGACAAACCGAGGTCAGCAAGTGGCGTTTTGAGCAACTTTCGCACGCGCAGAAATTCTTCATCAACAATTTCTACCTCTTCATCACTTGATGCTTCTAGTACCATATTATTATCTGAAAACAGCAGAAAGTGCTTGATAATAAGGCTGGCAGCACGCTCAAGTGCTTGCTCAGGGTGAATAGAGCCATCGGTTTGTATATCGATAATCAGCTTTTCGTAGTCTGTCTTTTGCTCTACTCTAATATTCTCTACTTTATAACTGACTTTCTTGATGGGTGTAAAAATTGCGTCAATGGGGATAAGGCCAATGGCTGCGTTAGCGGGTTTATTTTCCTCTGCAGGGATATAGCCTCTTCCTTTTTCCACCATGATCTCTAGCTCAATATTGGCAGTTGGATCAAGGTGACAAATGACGAAATCAGGATTCAGTATTTCCAAAGCTGGCGTGAACTTGGCAATGTCACCTGCTTTAAACACTTCTTGCTTTTTTATTGAGATGAATATCTTGTCATTTGCGTGGTCAGTAATTTTTTTAAAACGTACCTGCTTCAAATTGAGTACCAGCTCTACTATATCTTCTACCACACCTTCGATGGTGGAGAACTCGTGTTGTGCACCAGGGATTTTGATCGATGTGATTGCATAACCCTCCAGCGAAGAGAGGAGCACCCTTCGCAGGGCATTCCCAATTGTGACTCCATATCCTTTTTCAAGGGGCTTAAAAGTAAAGGTGTTATAAAAGTTGTCTACTTTTTCCATCGACACTTTTTCAGGCATTTGGAATGCTATTACTGACATTGTGTTATTCTTTTAAAATCTCCAAAAATAAGAAGTACTAATACCTATTTAGAGTACAGTTCAACAATACTCTGCTCATTAATTTTTTCAGGAATTTCTTCTCTGGGTGGTAAGAAAGTAAGCTTGCCCCTCATTTGTGAATCATCCCACTCTAGCCACGTATAGCTTTTGTGTGGGGCGGTAATATTTGCTTGAATCACTGCCAGTGACTTGGACTTTTCTCGTATTCCGATTAAATCGCCTGGCTTTAAGGTATAAGAGGGGATATTGACGACTGCATCGTTGACAGTGATGTGTTTGTGTAGTACCAATTGCCTAGCAGCCCTTCTTGTAGGCGCTACGCCTAAACGATATACCGTGTTATCCAGACGTACCTCTAATAGCTGAAGCAAGATCTCGCCTGTCACCCCTTTCTTTCTAATTGCTTTATGAAAAAGGTTGGCAAACTGTCTTTCCAACAACCCGTAGCTATACTTGGCTTTTTGTTTTTCCATGAGTTGCAGTGCATACTCCGATTTTTTTCTACGAATTTTCCCATGTTGACCTGGAGGATAGTTCTTTTTCTGAAGAGCTTTGCCGTGACCAAAGATGGGATCATTGAATCGTCTTTCGATTTTTGCTCTGGGACCTCTATATACTGCCATGCTTTTCCTGTTTATTTAAATAAGGTTAGGGGCGCCTACGTTTTGGGGGCCTACAGCCATTGTGTGGCAAAGGCGTAACGTCTTTGATAACCGCCACCTCAATACCCGCTTCCTGGATGGTTCTAACAGCAGACTCTCGGCCAACACCCGCTCCTTTGATATACACATTCACTTTCCTCAGCCCCAGCTCATGGGCCACTTTAGCACAGTCTTCCGCAGCTTTCTGTGCTGCGTAAGGAGTATTCTTCTTGGAGCCTCTAAAGCCCATCTTACCAGCAGAAGACCATGAAATCACTTGACCAGCACCATTAGTCATAGAAATAATAATATTGTTGAAGCTGGCTTTAATGTGTGCCTGCCCCGTTTTGTCAACTTTGACGACCCTCTTATTGGCCTTGTCTTTTTTTGTCTTTGTCATAGTACTTACTGTACGCTTGCTAAATATCGAGCTTTCGGGAGGTAGCCTCCGTGGCAATTAAAATCTTTTGTACCCTTCCCTGACTGTTCCCTACTTAGTGGCTCTTTTTTTACCCGCAACTGTCTTGCGTTTACCTTTGCGCGTCCTTGCATTATTTTTTGTCTTTTGTCCTCTCACCGGCAAGCCAGCCCTATGCCTTTTGCCTCGGTACGATCCAATATCCATCAACCGCTTGATATTCAGGCGTATTTCAGAACGCAGCTCTCCTTCCACTTTGTATTGCTCACTAATAGCCGTTCGAATCTTTTTCGCTTCCTCATCGGTCCAGTCTACCGGATGCTTATCTCTATTGACTTTCGCTGCTTCGAGAATCTTATTGGCCAGGCTGCGTCCGATACCAAAAATATAGGTAAGGGAAATTTCTCCCCGTTTATTGTCTGGAATGTCTACCCCTAATACTCTAGCCATGCTTATCCTTGTCTTTGTTTAAATCTTGGTTTTTTTTTATTGATCACGTATAGCCTTCCTTTCCTACGCACGATCTGGCAGTCACTACTACGTTTTTTGACAGATGCTTTTACTTTCATAACTAAGCTGTGTTATTTGTGCCTGTAAACGATGCGCCCTTTGGTCAAGTCATAAGGAGACATCTCTAGTGTGACCTTATCTCCAGGCAATATCTTGATATAGAACTTTCTCATTTTTCCGGAGATATGTCCCAACACCAAGTGATCGTTTTCTAGACGGACCCTGAACATTGCATTGGGAAGAGCTACCTCTACAATACCGTCTTGTTTGATCGCTTCTTGTTTAGCCATACTAAAATCCGAAGACCTCTTCTATATACTTGTAAGTCGTCAGGATCTCAGCTTTTTTCTCTAATACCGCTACTGTATGTTCGAAGTGAGCGGTAGCTTTTCTGTCCAACGTTCTGAATTGCCCCCCTTTTTCTTGCACAATTTGTCGTTCTCCCAAGTTAATCATAGGTTCTATGGCTAGCACCATGCCCTGTTTAAGCTGCGTACCACGGCCTCGGCTTCCATAGTTGGGCACTTGTGGTTCTTCATGTAATTTCCTTCCAACACCATGCCCCACTAGTTCTCTTACTACTGAATAGCCGTAGTTTTGCACGTGACGTTGAATAGCATGGCCAATATCTCCGACCCTATTCCCTGCTTTGGCTTCATCAATGCCACAGTACAAAGCCTCTTTTGTCACCTGAAGTAGACGCATCGCTTCACTACTCACTGCACCTACAGGGTAGGTAAAGGCCGCATCACTATGGAAACCTTTGTAGTAAACTCCACAGTCTACGGAGATGACGTCTCCCTCTTGTAGTATGTAATTGCCGGGAAGCCCGTGCACTACATAATCATTGACAGAGGTACAGAGTGCGGCGGGAAATTCTTTGTACCCCTTGAAAGAGGGCACCCCACCATTATCCCTAATAAATGCTTCTGCCAGGGCATCTAATTCTTGGGTTGTTATTCCCGGCCTGATTCTCTGCGCAACTTGTCCATGCGCTCTACTTAAAATTTCGGCACCCTCTTTAATCAGGGCTATCTCGCCTTCACTCTTTACAAAAATCATGCGTCTAACCTACCACAGTATTTTGAGAACGACTTTTTACTCTGCCAGATTTCATCAAGCCCTCATAACGACGCATGAGCAAAAGGCTTTCTATTTGCTGAAGTGTATTTAGCACCACACCCACCATAATGAGTAGTGAAGTTCCTCCATAAAATCTACTAAACGCACTACTCACACCAGCCATGTGCGCAAAGGCCGGCAAGATAGCTATTACTGCGAGAAACAAGGAACCTGGCAGCGTTATTCTGCTTAAAATGTTGTCTATAACTCCTGCAGTAAGTTTCCCAGGCTTAATACCAGGGATAAAGCCACTATTTCGTTTCATGTCATCTGCAATCTGAGTGGGGTTGATCGTGATAGCTGTATAAAAAAAAGTAAAAACGATGATAAGAAGGCTGAAAGTTACGTTATACTGCCAGGTAGTATAGTCAGAAAAAGCCCTTCCTACAGAAGCAGCCATGTTACTTTTTTCTGACCATATACTTGCAATCAGTGCGGGAAGGAACATAAGAGCTTGTGAAAAAATGATAGGCATCACCCCAGATGTGTTCAACTTAAGGGGTATGTACTGTCTCTGTCCGCCATATATGTTGCTGCTAACCATTTGTTTGGCATACTGAACAGGGATTCTTCTGGTAGCTTGCGTAAACATCACTACGCCTATCACGATAATAAAAAGCAGGAAGAATTCAATGATGAGTACTAGCGCACCTCGGATACCTCTAGAAAAAATCTCCGAGAAAAGTGCTCCTGGTAAAGAAGAAATAATACCAATCATAATGAGCATGGAGACACCATTGCCAAGTCCTTTATCAGTAATTTGATCTCCCAGCCATACACAGAACATCGTGCCCGCAGTAAGAATAAGCACAGATGCACCTGTAAAAAGGGACCTACTAATTACAATGACTTCCTCGGAAACTGCTGCAGAAAGGTAGGCCACTGCCTGAATCATGGCAATAAAAATGGTGAGCACTTTGGTAATTTGATTCAGAATTTTTCTGCCTGGATGCCCTTCTTTTTGCAATCTTTGGAAATAAGGCACTGCAATGGTCAAAAGCTGAATGGCAATAGAGGCAGAGATATAGGGCATTACCCCTAACCCCAGCACAGAAGCATTGCTAAAGGCTCCTCCTAAGAATGTATCTAGCAGCCCAAAGATTCCTTTTGCCTCACCGGTTAGCTTGGTAGGATCTATACCTGGCAAAACGACATAAGACCCCATGCGAAATAACAGCAGAAATCCAACTGTATTGAGTATTCGGACTCTTAGCTCTTCAATAGAGAAGATATTCCTTATGGTGTGAAATAGTTTAGGCATGAACATCAATAGTGGTGGCTTGCCCCCCTAATTTTTCTATAGCTGTGCGTGCTGAAGCAGAGAAAGCATGTGCACACACATCGATCTTTGCTTTCAAAGCTCCAGTACCTAATATCTTGTAGTGATCATTCTTGTTGACAAAGCCATGCCCGACTAACGTTGCCGCATCCACAGCCGCTAACTTTTCTTTTTCGGCCAATTTTTGGAGTATCTCCAAATTGATGGGCTTATAGGTAGACCTGTTAGGATTCTTAAATCCATACCTAGGAAGTCGCCTTTGCAGGGGTAACTGTCCACCCTCAGAGCCTCTTTTCCGTTTGTATCCTGATCTTGACTGGGCTCCATTATGGCCCCTTGTAGCAGTGCCCCCTTTTCCAGAACCTTGTCCCCTGCCCACACGCTTTCCGTTCTTGACAGCACCAGGAGCAGGCTTAAGCATATTTAATTGCATGACTATAGCTTTTCTATGGTAACTAAATGATTGATCCTGTTGATCATTCCTTGTATTGCCGGTGTAAGATTGTGCTCAATACTTCTGTTGATCTTGCCATGACGCCCAAATCCCAGGGTCCTCATAGTAGACTTTTGTTGCTTGTTAGGGCAGCCAATCAGGCTCTTTATCTGGGTAATTCTGACTCTAGCCATGGCTATCCGTTAAATACTTTATCAAGGATAATTCCTCTTTGAGAAGCTACGGTCACAGGATCGCGTAATTGCAACAGCGCCTGGAAGGTTGCTTTGACTACATTGTGAGGGTTAGAGGATCCTTTGGATTTAGATAATACATTTTGTACACCCGCACTCTCCAAAACAACACGCACACCGCCACCTGCAATAATTCCTGTACCCGGGGCGGCGGGTTTTAAGAATACTGAACCTCCGCCAAATTTCCCCACCGATATGTGGGGCACAGTACTACGCAAAATAGGTACTCTAATGAGGTTCTTTTTGGCGTCTTCTACGCCTTTGGTAATAGCGTTTGTTACTTCTTTTGCTTTACCTAGCCCATATCCTACTACGCCATTGCCATCTCCTACAACTACGACAGCCGAAAAGCCAAAGTTACGCCCCCCCTTGACCACTTTGGTGACCCGGTTTACAGAAACAACTTTTTCTTCTAGGTTGAAGTCACTTGCTTTTAATTTGTTCGAGATCATGCTCACTAAAATTTAAGACCTTTATCTCTGGCACCTTCTGCCAAGGCTTTTACCCTGCCATGATAGAGGTATCCTGAACGGTCAAATACAACAGTTTTAATTCCTTTTTCGAGGGCTTTTTCGGCGATATTTTCACCCACCTTCCGCGCCCTACCTACATCAATACCTTGGTCACCTAGGGCTCTTGAGGAGGTAGCGAGCAGCGTATGACCCTGCTCATCATTAATCAGCTGCACATAGATACATTTGTTGCTCTTGTAGATGGAAAGCCTAGGTATTTCTGCAGTACCTGTGATGGTCTTTCTAATCTTTTTTCTGATTCTTAGCCTTCGCTCGACTTTATTATTCTTTATTTTCATGTGCCTATTGCAATAACTAATTAACCTACTTGGCAGTAGATTTACCCACCTTACGCCTAACTTGCTCGCCTAAGAACCTAATGCCCTTGCCTTTGTAAGGCTCTACTTTTCTGAGCGCTCTGAGCTTGGCGGCTATCTGACCCACAAGTTGCTTGTCAGTGCCCTCTAGATGAACAAGGGGGTTTTTTCCTTTGATCATTTCAGCGTTGACAACAATCTCCGTAGGAACAGCAAAGAATATACCATGAGAATACCCTAGGCTTAATTCTAGCACATTATTCTGTACACTTGCTTTGTAGCCCACACCTACTAGTTCCAGCGTTTTTCTATATCCTTCGCTCACACCAATGACCATGTTTTGGAGCAATGACCTGTAAAGGCCATGCGACGCTTTGTGTGTTTTTTGGTTCGACTTTCTTTCTAGTATCACCACGTCTTGCTCTACCTTTACAGTGATGGCAGGATCGATGAGCTGAGAAAGCGCTCCTTTGGGGCCATTCACACGCACCACCCCCTCGTTAGAGAAGGTTACCGTAACATTATCGGGCAGTTTAACGGGGATTTTTCCTATTCTTGACATGCTATACAGCTTAGTAAACGTAGCACAATACTTCCCCTCCAATATTCATCTTCTTTGCCTCTTTGTTACTCATTACCCCTCTAGAGGTAGATAGAATAGCAATACCCAACCCATTAATTACTTCAGGCAGGTTGTCACAGCCGGCATATTTTCTCAACCCAGGCCTACTTACTCTTTGCAGCTTTACGATAGCGGGTTGTTTGGTACCAGGGCTATATTTAAGGGCAATTTTGATAGTGCCTTGTGCATTTTCTTGGTCATCAAATTTGTAATGCCTTATATAACCTTTTTCGTGGAGTACTTTTGTGATTTCTTTTTTGGTATTCGACGCAGGAATCTCAACAATGCCGTGTCGTGCCTTGACAGCATTTCTGATTCTAGTCAAATAATCGGCTATAGGGTCCGTAGTCATATCTTCATTTCTTTAGCAAACGTACAGGCTTGCAAGGTTACGATTTTTTGTGGGCATATACTACCAACTGGCTTTGGTAACACCTGGAATTTTTCCTTCCGATGCCCACTTTCTGAAGGTGATTCTTGAAATTCCAAATTTGCGCATATACCCTTTAGGCCTCCCCGTGGCTTTGCATCGATTGTGTAAGCGCACAGGAGAGGCATTTTTAGGCAGCTTGTCTAGGGCTTCGTAGTCTCCTGTTGCTTTTAACTCGGCACGCCTGACTGCATATCTAGCGACCAATTTCTGGCGCTTTAGTTCTCGGACTTTAATTGATAATCTTGCCACGTTTTATTAAGTTCTCTGGGTTTACTTGTCTTGGAAAGGCATTCCTAGGGCTTTCAGCAATTGATGCGCTTCTTGATCGCAATTTGTATTGGTCACAAAAGTGATGCTCATACCCACCATCCTGTTGACCTTGTCAATACTTATCTCTGGGAAAATGATTTGTTCCCTGACGCCCAAGGTATAATTACCTCGTCCGTCGAAACTTTTGGGACTAATTCCCTTAAAATCTCTTACGCGGGGCAACGCCAGGGTAATGAGCCGATCTAGAAATTCGTACATCTTTTTTCCACGCAAAGTGACTGTGGCTCCAATAGGCATACCTTCTCTCAGTTTGAAGTTGGAGATAGCTTTCTTGGCTTTGGTAGGGATTGCTTTCTGCCCTGCAATGGCACTCAGCTCTTCAATAGCCGTTGCAATGAGCTTTTTGTCGCTCACAGCAGCACCTACACCCTGATTAATGCATATCCTTTCCAGCCTAGGCACCTGCATGACGGATTTGTACTGCATTTTCTCCTTGAGCGTAAGGACCAACTCCTTGGTATACTTCTCTTTAAGTCTTGGACTAGCCATTTTTTATAATCTCCCCAGTCTTTTTAGAATAACGTTCTAACTTGCCCGCTTCATCATGCTTCCTACCTATCCGTGTAGCGTCTCCTGTAGCAGGATCGACCAGCATAAGGTTGCTGATATGAATAGGGGCTTCTTTTTTCTCTATCCCCCCTTGAGGATTCTTTGCAGAGGGTTTTCTATGCCGAGACACCATATTGATCGCCTCTACAGTGGCTCTGTAGGCCTCAGTAAATATTTTTAGGACTATACCTTGCTTATTTCTGTAGTTGCCTGAGAGCACCTTGACAGTGTCTCCTTTTCTGATATGCAACTTAGATGTACTATGACTCTTTTTACGCATGATTACAGTACTTCAGGTGCTAAGGATACTATTTTCATAAACTCTCTCTCTCGCAACTCTCTCCCCACTGGTCCGAAAACACGAGTGCCTATAGGTTCATTTTTTTCATTGAGCAACACGGCAGCATTGTCCTCAAATCGAATATAAGAACCATCTTTTCTTCTTATCTCTTTCTTGGTCCTCACAACTACTGCTTTAGAGACAGTACCCTTTTTAAGGCTACTAGTAGGGTTGGCTGTTTTGACGGTCACAACAATCTTATCGCCTATGCTAGCATATTTTTTTCGTGTACCGCCCAACACACGGATACATAGCACTTCTTTGGCGCCGCTATTGTCTGCGACTTTTAATCTCGACTCTTGCTGGATCATAACTAATTAGCTCTTTCAAGGATTTGAAGCAATCTCCATCGCTTTCTTTTACTGAGTGGGCGAACCTCCATAATCTTGACAACATCACCCATGTTGCATTCATTCTTCTCATCATGAGCCATGAATTTGGTAGACCTTTTGACAAATTTTCCATAGAAAGGATGTTTTACCATCCGCTCTGTTAAGACGACGACAGTTTTATCACCTTTGTTGCTTACTATTTTACCTACTCTTTCTTTTCTGCGGTTTCTCAACATTGCGATCTTCTATTTTTTTGGGGTTGCTGTGGCGTTTGCTGCTGTTTTTAGCCTAGCAATGAGTTTCCTACTGTGTTTGATACGCATGGGATTTTCAATAGGCGAGATAGCATGGGCAAATCGCAACTTCTTTAGATTTTCTTCTTCCGCAGCCAGCTTTGTGTTACGCTCCTCTATCGCTAAAGACTTAACCTCTTTGTATTTCATTTTTCTATTCTTTAGCGTGATCTCTACGTACAACAAACTTGACTTTTATTGGCAATTTCTGTGCTGCTAAAAGCATGGCCTTCTGTGCCAGCTCTATGTCTACACCGTCTATTTCAAAAAGAATTCTACCAGGTTTAACAACCCCTGCCCAGTACTCAGGCGCACCTTTTCCTTTCCCCATACGCACTTCAGCAGGTTTTTTGGTGATGGGCTTATCCGGGAAAATTCTAATCCAAACTTGCCCCTGCCTTTTCATCGCCCTGGTCATGGCAATACGCGCTGCCTCAATTTGCCTAGCTGTCATCCAAACAGGTTCCAGTGCTTTTAATCCAAAATCCCCAAAGGTCAATAAACTACCCCTATTGGCGAGCCCCTTGACACGCCCTTTCTGCATTTTTCTGTACTTGGTTCTTTTGGGCTGTAACATAATTCTTTAATTATTAGCCAGGAATGGTGTGTAGATTGATCTATTCTTGCCTGAAGAATGAGCCATAGAACCAGACTATTGCAAAAGCAAGGGTGCGATCTTTTATGGCCTACAAGTGAACATTCTTTTATTTTTCAATAGTCTCGATATATTATTTCTTTCAAATGCATCACTTCGTTAGGAAGCTTTTCTTGCCTGCCGAACAAAAGATTTTTCAGGTCTACTAGATTCTTGTGCTGCCAGGTCTGCATTAGGCGATAGATCGCGCCTGCCATATACCTCACCTTTGAAGATCCAAACTTTCACTCCAATCGTTCCATAAATAGTTTTGGCATCTGCCGATGCATAGTCAATTTCGGCACGTAACGTATGCAAAGGTACTCTTCCCTCTTTGTATTCTTCTCTTCGGGCGATTTCTGCGCCGCCTAACCTTCCAGATACTTTTATCTTGATACCCTGCGAGCCTACACGCATAGTGGCAGCAACAGCTTGCTTCATGGCCCTACGGTAAGAGATCCTTGCTTTGAGCTGTTGGGCGACAGACTCTGCTACAAGCTTGGCATCAAGTTCCGGTCTCTTAATCTCAAAGATAGTGATCTGAACTTCTTTATTGGTCAGCTTTTTGAGCTCTTCTCTAATTTTATCTACCTCTGCCCCCCCTTTACCAATAACTACGCCTGGCCTCGCGGTGTGTATGGTTAGTGTAATTCTTTTGATTGTACGCTCGATGACAATTCTTGAGATGCCACCTTTAGCCATTCTTGCGTCCAGGTATTTTCTTATTTTCTCGTCCTCCATCAACTTGTCAGAGAAGTCTTTTTTGGATGCGAACCAATTGGAATCCCACCCTCTGATATACCCAAGCCTTAGGCCAATAGGATTAACTTTTTGCCCCATCAGTATTGTGTTCTGTTTGATTGATTGGTTTCACTGGCACTCCTTTAGCCATGCCACCAGGCTGAACTCCTCTGTTTGTTCCGTCTACTATTAATGTGATGTGGCTGGATCTTTTTCTGATTCTATGCGCTCTACCTTGTGGAGCTGGCCTGAGGCGTTTTAACATACCTGCGCCATCTACCCATACTTCTTTGATGCATAGACCTGCTTCTTCTAATACGACGTCCTCGTTTTTATGTTCCCAATTAGAAACTGCAGAAAGGAGGAGCTTCTCTAGGTGTATAGAACACTTTTTAGAAGTGTGCTTGAGTATCGCTAACCCTTGTGTGGCACTAGCTCCCCTAATGAGGTCGGCTACCAGCCGCACTTTGCGGGGAGAGATGGGTAAGTTCTTGAGTTTTGCTACTGCCTGCATGGCTATTTTTTACCTTTATTTTTTTTTGGAAGTGTGGCTTCTAAAACTCCTAGTAGGAGCAAATTCACCGAGCTTATGCCCTACCATATTTTCGGTCACATACACAGGAATAAACTTATTGCCGCTGTGTACCCCAAAGGTAAGTCCTACAAAGTCTGGTGAAATGGTAGAGCGTCTTGACCATGTTTTTATGGCTATTTTTTCTCCCGCTTCATTGGCTTTATTGACCTTTTTTTGTAAGTGGTGGGCAATGTAAGCACCCTTTTTGATAGATCGAGCCATTATTTTTTCCTCCTGCTAATAATTAGTTTCTGGGAATATTTTTTCTTGTTTCTTGTGCGCTGTCCTTTGGCATACAGACCTGTCCTTGACCTAGGGTGCCCGCCAGAAGCCTTTCCTTCACCTCCGCCCATGGGGTGGTCTACTGGATTCATGGCAACACCCCTGACACGCGGTCTCCGGCCCAACCATCTGTTTCTGCCAGCCTTGCCCAGGACAGTATTCATATGGTCGCTGTTGGATACTGTTCCAACGGTAGCCATGCATTCACTCAGTACGAGACGACGCTCACCTGAAGGAAGTTTGAGTGTGACATATTTCTCTGCTTTAGCAATGAGTTGCGCAGAAGAGCCAGCACCTCTGGCCATTGCTCCTCCCCTTCCTGGATGAAGTTCTATATTGTGTATAACCGTACCCGTAGGTATGGCCTTCATTGGCAATGCATGCCCAATTTCAGGCGCAATGTCCTGCCCTGCCAGTACCTGATCACCTACTTTCAAACCTTCCGGAGCTAGGATGTATGCCTTCTCTCCATCTACATAATAGAGCAGTGCAATATAAGCGGTACGCATGGGGTCGTACTCTATAGACTTAACAATACCTGGTATGTTATATTTTTTTCTCTTGAAATCGATAATGCGCAAACACTTCTTGTGACCCCCACCTCTGTAGCGCATAGTCATCTTGCCGGTGTTATTTCTACCTCCTGTTCGCTTTACCGATACCAATAACGATTTCTCAGGCTTCTTTTTGGTAAGTCCTGCAAAATCAGGGGCAGTTCTAAAACGCTGTCCTGGTGTAATTGGTCTTAATTTTTTTACGCCCATTGGCCTACTTATAGATTATGGATTAGTAACTAGGTATGTACTGTTATTGAACACATCATCCATCACTAACAATTTCCTACTCAATTAACGTTGCTGTAAAAATCAATCACTTCTCCTTCTTTCAACGTTACTAATGCTTTTTTATAGGCAGGCTGTTTGCCTCGGCTTATACCCGACTTGGTGTGTCGGGTCTTCTTTTTGCCAGCGTAGCGCATGGTGTTAACACTATTTACAGTAACACTGTAAGTTTCTTCGACTTCTTTTTTGATTTCAACCTTGTTTGCCTTTGTATCAACTATAAGTCCATATACACCTTTTTCATTGAGTGATGATACTTTCTCGGTAATCAAAGGTTTCCTCAAAATACTCATTCTTGACTTAGATTTTGGGTGATGCTTGCTAGAGCACTTTCGCTGATTAGGAGACGATTGGCATTGAGCAAGTCATAGGTATTGATCTGGCCTGCAATAGTCATCTTAGTTTGCTGCAGATTTCTACTTGCCAGCAGCAGATTCTTGTCTGCAACAGAAAGAACGAATAAAGTTTTTTGGCCCGCCAAAGCCAAGTTATTAAGCAGGTGGAGACAGTGCTTAGTTTTTGGGGATTCGAAGGAAAAGTCCGCCAAAATGGTGATCTGCTGCCCCTTAGCTTTGTAACTTAAGGTAGATCTTCTTGCCAATTTCTTGACTTTTTTATTGAGCTTGAATCCATAATCTTTTGGTCTGGGCCCAAACACACGTCCTCCACCCCTGAATAAGGGAGACTTGATACTGCCTGCACGGGCAGTACCCGTGCCTTTTTGTTTTTTTATTTTTCTAGTAGAGCCAGCAATCTCTGCTCTCTCTTTGGTTTTGTGAGTACCCTGCCTTTTATTAGCCAGGATATGCTTAACGTCTAGGTATATGGCGTGGTCATTGGGTTCAATGCCAAAAACTTCTTTGGCCAATTGGACCTTTCTACCGGTATCTTCTCCTGTATGCTGTAGCACGGGCAGTTCCATCATCTACTTCTCTAAAATAATATAAGCGTTTAGGGGCCCGGGAATGGCGCCATTGATTACGACGAGGTTATGCTCAGGGAATACTTTTAATACCTTGAGATTAGCCACTTTAACACGCTGACCGCCTGTTCTGCCAGCCATTTTCATGCCCTTAAAAACACGTGCGGGATAGGAAGAACCCCCGATGGAGCCAGGAGCCCGCTCTCTGTTGTGCTGACCGTGGGTACGGTCACCCACACCACTAAATCCATGTCTTTTTACTACGCCCTGAAAGCCTTTGCCTTTGGATGTGCCAATGGCATCTACATATTCCCCTACTGTGAAAATGTCTTCTACACGAATGGTCTGACCGAGCTTTACTTCTAGTTCTTCAGCAAAATTTTTGAATTCTACAAGCTTCCTTTTAGGAGTACAATGAGCTTTTTTGAAATGGCCTTGTAGGGGCTTAGAGGTGTGTTTTTCTTTTTTATCGGCATAGCCCATCTGTACGGCTTGGTAGCCATCCGTAGCTAGGGTTTTTATTTGTGTAACAACACAAGGGCCTCCCTCTATAACAGTACAGGGGGTACTGCGTCCTTCGTCGCTATACAAGGTGGTCATGCCAACTTTCTTTCCAATGATTCCGAGCATCTCCTTATGAAATAATCACTATTGCGAATAGCGTATCTTCTTTTGTGTGACCAAGCGGTGCAAAGCTAAAGAAATGTTATCGGTATACAAAGCCGCCCTAAAAACTTGGAGCTTAATTTTTGATGAAGTGAGACCATTGCAGAATAGTTGCCAGTTGTTTCATACTCTTTTTGGAAGACATATCTGGACTTACCCACGCCTGTTTTTGGCCTATTGGGCTCCTGCAAGAGGTCTATTAGCCCTTACAGTCGTTCAT
>JBJORC010000066.1:0-7188 GCA_046049605.1 Bacteroidota bacterium | reverse complement strand
GAAATGGCAGGTAATTTTTTGGCTATCTTGTTTTGGGGCTTTTTCCCACTAGACTTTCGTCAAAAATTGTGCCTGGATACAAACTCATTGCTCCCACGTTTTATTTGTTAAGGGGCGACTACATAAATGCAAGAAGAAGGAATACAACATATCAAGCAAAAGTTTGGCATCATTGGCAATGCTCAAGCCCTGAACCGTGCGGTAGAGGTGGCTGTGCAAGTAGCGCCCACCGCTATGACCGTGCTGATTACTGGAGAAAGTGGCAGCGGAAAAGAGTCGTTCTCTAAACTTATTCACAGCCTAAGCCCTTACAAACACGGCCAGTTCATTGCTATCAACTGTGGGGCTATTCCAGAAGGCACCATCGATTCTGAGCTATTTGGCCACAAAAAAGGGGCTTTTACAGGCGCTTCTGAAGAACGCAAAGGTTATTTTGAAGAAGCTGATGGCGGTACCATTTTTCTGGATGAAATAGCAGAACTGCCTTTAAGCACCCAGGCCCGTCTCTTGCGCGTGCTCGAGTACGGCGAATTCATCAAAGTAGGTGCCTCCAAGGTACAAAAAGTTAGCATTAGGGTAATCGCCGCTACCAATGTTGATTTGCTAGAAGCAGTGTATAAAGGCAAGTTTCGAGAAGACCTTTACTACCGGCTTACCACCGTGCCTATCCGCATTCCACCGCTCAGAGAAAGGGGCACAGACATCATTTTTCTGTTCCGTAAGTTTGCTACAGACTTTTCAGACAAGTACCATGTCAAGCCACTCCAGCTTGCTAAAGAAGCACAGAAGACCTTGTTGGCATACCGTTTTCCAGGCAATATACGGCAGCTTAAGAACCTGGTAGAGCAGTTATCTGCCCTAGAGATGGGCCGAAACATTGCACAAGAAACGTTGCTCCAATACTTGCCGCCAGTGCGCTATGACCTGCCTGTCCTCTACCAGGGGGCATCAGCTACTGATGCCCTGCAGGAGCGGGATATCTTGTACAAGATACTCTTTGATATGAAGAAGGATATGGGTGAATTAAAAAAGCTTGTCTTCGAGCTGCTCAGTACAGATGCACTAGGCAATCAGCGCATCAAAGAGCATGCTGTGTTGTTTCAAAGCATTGCTCCCAGCACTGCTGCCACACCGATTCAAGTCATAGCCCAGTCTTCTCAAGCAGACAAGGCACATGCCTACGAAAAAGCTGAAGCAGCTGAAGAAGAAACTCTGTCTATTGGAGACAAAGAGCGAACCCTCATTGTAAAAGCACTGATGAGACACCGCAACAAGCGCAAAGAGGCTGCCAAGAGTCTGGGCATCTCAGAAAGGACGTTATACAGAAAAATTAAACAATATGACATGGACCAAGCCTAGCTCTATCTTGACGCTACTTTTACTGCTCCTACAAGGATGCGGCATCTATTCGTTTTCAGGCACCTCTCTGTCACCAGAAGTAAAAACTTTTTCCCTAGAATTCCGGTCCGATACTGCACTAGGACCTCCCGACTTGGCAGCGCAATTTCAACAGCGACTGAGTGATGATCTGATACAGCGCACACCTTTGAAGCAGGTATATGCGAAAGGGGGCCTGCAACTAGAAGGAGTTATTAAACAATTCAAGTACGCGCCAATGGTACCTACTGAAAGTAGTGAAGAGGTCAAAGGAGACCATGCTGCCATTGATCGACTCACGGTTGAAGTACAGATCGATTACATCAACCCGTACGACGAAGACGCATCCTTTAGTAAAAAAACATTCTCGCAATATGCTGACGTGGCTGCCAATACAAGTAGAAGCAACGAAGAACCCAGGCTTATCGATACTATTTTTACTAAACTTATTGAAGATATTTTCAACAAAACTGTGACCAGTTGGTAGGTTCACCGGCCTTTAAAATACTGGCTGTACAAGCCGCTTATGAAAGCAGAACGACTTTTAGGGCTCTTCTACGATCCTCAAAAAATTACGCTCGAGGATGTGCAAGGCCTGCAAGACCTACTGCAACAATGCCCTTACTTTCAAGCGGCCTATGCGTTACTTGCCAAGGCTGCTTGTGACCGAGACCGGTCTAGTGCAGACCAATCAATACAGATCGCTGCTGTTTATGCCACAGACCGCAATCATCTTAAGGCTTTGCTAGAAGATAACCCGCCTTTTTCAACCCCAGCTCCAGGAGCCATACCTGTTACCCTAGCCCCAGAAGAAAAGGCATCACCCAAAGCAGGGGAGTATGCGTTTATACATGACTACATCAACACCATCCAGCAAAAAGTCCAACAAAAAATCACCAAGCAGAAAAGCCTAGCACAGTTAGATAGTATTCAAGCTTTCTTACAAAAAGACGTGGACTTTAAGCCCCAACCACTGCAAACACTACCTCGGGAAGACTTTCAGATTGATCTCACCCAGCAGAGCACTGCCTTTCATGACGACTTAGCTACAGAAACCCTGGCCCAAATACTGTGGCAGCAAGGAAAGTTGCAGCGAGCCTTGGCTATTTATGAAAAGCTCATGTTGAAATTCCCTGAAAAAAGAACGTACTTCGACGCTCTTATCGAAACACTAAAGCACCAAATCTAATGTTTACTTTTCTGGTCGTACTCATCCTGATCACTGCTGTCCTACTCATTTTGGCGGTACTGGTACAAAACTCTAAAAAAGAAGGTCTGGGTAATGTTTCTTTTGGAGGTGATGCAGGGGCTAGCCAGTTGATTGGTGTTAAAAAAACCAGTGATTTGCTCGAGCAGATTACCTGGGGGTTGGTGATCGCTCTATTTGTGCTTATCCTTGCCACTTCCTTATTTCTTAATAAAGCCAACCAGCCAGGTGCTTTACCCTCGAGCCCTAACCTCAACCGTGCACAAGAACGTGGCACCCTGCCCGATGCGACGGAGCAAGACCTAGCCAGTTCCTCAATCCAATTAAGCTTCTGAAAGATTAGTATCGAGACCAAAGAAAGAAAGATGACCCGTTTTGGCTCGTTTTCAGAGGAGAACCAAATGCTATTCTAAGTCCATACCCGTGATAGAATACTCGCTGAAGCTACTCCTTGGAAAATTAGTAATGTCAAAAAGCAACCTCTTTCCGGAGCTATGCACGAGAATTTATCTTTAGGAAGCTGGTCAATAGCGATGTATTCCTGTATCTTTTCTGCTCCACTGGCCCTGTTCTCTCCAAAGGCGCAGAGGCCAAGGCCCCCAATAGCCCCTTGAAATAGCCCGTAATCCTCAGCGCCGGGTCTAACAACTTTTCGATAAAAATTATTCTGGGAGTATATGCAAAGTCAGGATCTTAAATGGGACGCAGTCTAAGGGAGTAGGAGGTTATTATCCAACAACTCCTCACGGGCCAAACGATCGAAAACTAGCAGGCGTGTAATCTATTCCCTCAGGAAACATATTGAGAGTGTTTTCCTTAAGACAAGGCTAGGCAACTTTCAGTACAGCTAGTTTTGACTTACCAAGTTTTTCCATGGCATAAGCTTTATTTAATACCATCTTTTTCACTTTCTTTTGGGACGGAATTTCAAACATGGCATCCATGATAATCGCTTCACATATAGCACGCAAGCCCCTCGCACCTAGCTTAAGTTCTAACGCCTTTTGTACAATGTAGTCTATTGTATCCTCTGTAAACTTTAGCTCTACTCCCTCCATCTCAAATAACTTCTTGTATTGCTTGGTCAAAGCATTCTTAGGTTCCGTAAGTATCTTTCCTAGAGCAGTTGCGTCTAGGGGACTGAGGTGGCTGACAATAGGTAGCCTGCCTAGGAGCTCAGGAATAAACCCGTATGCTTTTAGATCAGGCGCTGCAATGTACTGCAGAAGTTTACTTTCCCCAATGCGCTGCTCTTTGGTACTGGGTGTACTAAAACCAAGCTGCCCGCTGTTGATTCTTCGGCCGATAATTTTTTCAATGCCAACAAAAGCCCCACCACATATGAACAGGATATTTTCTGTATTTACCTGAATCATTTTCTGATCGGGATGTTTTCTGCCACCTTGGGGAGGAACATTGACGACAGTGCCTTCTAACAATTTGAGCAAGGCTTGCTGTACCCCTTCTCCACTAACATCACGGGTAATGGAGGGATTATCACCTTTTCGAGCAATCTTGTCGATCTCATCCACGTAGACAATGCCCTTCTCTGCGGCGGCCACATCATAATTAGCTGCTTGCAGAAGTCGGGTGAGAATACTCTCTACATCTTCACCTACATAACCTGCTTCAGTCAGCACAGTAGCATCTACGATACAAAATGGTACTTGAAGAATATTCCGCGCCAATGTACGCGCCAGGTAAGTCTTTCCAGTTCCTGTCTCCCCCACTAGAATGATATTAGACTTCTCTATCAACACGTCACCATCTTCTGTAGGTTGTGTGAGCCTTTTGTAATGATTGTAGACAGCCACTGATAGAACCTTTTTTGCATCATCTTGGCCTATTACGTATTGGTCTAGATGTGCTTTGATCTCTTTGGGAGTAATACACTTGAAGATTTCTTCCTGGTTCTGTAGTCCCTTGCCTGATGGTCCTTTGCTTTCTTTGTCGACAAGCAAAATGGCTTGCTCAATACACTTATCACATATATGGGCAGCATGGCCAGAAATCATCATGACCACCGCATCATTGCTTCGTCTACAAAAAGAACAGTAGAGTGTTTCCATATATTTATTCTTTCCTCTCTAATACTTCATCAATGATCCCATAATTTCGCGCTTGTGGTGCTCGCATCCAAAAATCTCTATCTGCATCTTTTTCTATTGTTGTGGGGCTTTTGCCCGTGTGTTTGGAAAGAATTTGATACAAATCTTTTTTAATCTCTATCATTTGCTTGATAGTGATTTCCATGTCAGAGGCTTGGCCTTGGGCGCCCCCCAAAGGCTGATGAATCATAATTCTGGCATGGGGCAAGGCAGAACGCTTACCAGGTGCCCCTCCTGCTAACAAAACAGCGCCCATCGAGGCTGCCAAGCCTGTGCAAATCGTGGCTACACGAGGCGTAACGTACTGCATCGTATCATAGATTCCTAGCCCGGGATATACAGCGCCGCCCGGACTGTTAATGTAGAGGAGAATGTCTTTGTTAGGTTCTGTAGACTCTAAAAAAAGAAGCTGAGCGATGATAATATTGGCAATATGATCATCCACCGGCATGCCCAAAAAAATGATCCTGTCCATGATGAGCCTGGAAAAAACATCAATCTCTCGGAAGTTGGTGGATCTTTCTTCGATGACTGAACGGGTCATATTTTCTACCTGCTCTACATAATTATCAACATGTAGGCTACTGATTTGGCGACCTTTTACAGCATAGTTCCTAAATTCTTTTCGGTTGAGCATGTGTTTTTGCTTTGGTGATAGCTATTGGCTGGAAGTCGCCCTCAGCACTGCGTCTTATAAGAAATGCTACTCCGATGCAAGGTTATCAAATTCTTCGACACTTACCTCTTTGGTAACAATCTTTATTTGGTCTTTGATAAAGTTGATTAGCTTGCGCTCGTGCACGCTTTCATTCACTTTGATGTAGTTCTCACCATTATTCTTCTGAAGAAAATTTTGGATCAGCTGTGCCCTGTTGTTTTCTAGCAACTGCTGCACCACTTCACCGCCGTCAAAAGTAGCCTGCAGCCGATGCTGGACTTCGTCTACTACTTCCTTGTATGTTACCTGAAGACCATGCTCTTTGCTGAGTGCTGCTACTAATAAGTGCCACTGCAGCTCTTTTGCATACTGCTGGTAGTACATTTCTATTTGCTCTTTGGGTACTGTGTTATTTTTTTCCTGAAGCCAGCCTTTCAAAAAATCGTCTGGTAGGGCAATAACTATCTTTTTAAGAAGTGTGGCTTGAATAGATTGTTCCAAAAGGAAATCGGCTTCTTCTTGTTTTTTTTGTAAAATCCTGGCTCGCAACTTTTTCTTGAAATCTTGTTCAGAGCTCGCAACTTCTTGTATAAGTACCTTATCAAAGAACTCTTGTTCGACAACGGCAGGAGATAGCCTGCGGATTTGTTCTACCTTCAATGTAGCTGGCCCACCTAGCCTTAGCATGGCTGCGTACATCTTTTCTGTAACGCCTGGAAGCTTTGCAACTTCCCCAAAGACCTGCTGAATATCGAATGTGATTTCATCTTTAGGACTGAGGTCAGTAAAAATTTTACGCACTTTTTCCGCTACTTCTCCAACAGCAATCTCAGTCTGTATCTTGAAATTCTGCGCAGGGTAACGCAATTCTCCGTGGATCACATCGCCAGTAGCACTTTTTGTTACTACCTCTACCTTAGCATAAGTCTTGCGCAGCTGTTCAACCAGGTCATTGACTGTCTGCTCTGCTACATGGCCAATCTTGTAGGCTGTCACTTCGATATCCTTAGAAAGTTCGCAGGAAAATGCTCCTGCCATACCAATCGTGTATTCGAGCTCAAAATCACGCTGATGTTCCCAGTCAATCGCTTTCATTTTTTCAGGTACAGGTATAGGCTCCCCTAAAGCATGGATTTCATTTTCTTTCAAGTGGTGCGCCAAAGATTCGGTAAACATGGCGTTCACTTCTTCCATAAGAACAGAGCGCCCATAAATTTGTTGGATGAGCGCGCCAGGAACGTTGCCAGGCCTAAATCCCTTTATACTAGTTTTCTTACTATACTCTTTTATTCTTTTTGCTACACGGGCTTGGTAATCAGTCTCTTCAATTTTTATGATAATAGAGGCCTCCGTAGTATTACTTCTGTGGAATGAAATTTTCACTTTGTTTGGGTGTTATATTTTCTGAAAATTGGCCTGTCGTATTGGACGACGCTATCGAAAACCGCGGGCCCATTGCCTGCTTGTATACGAAGCGGTCTATTGAAGGAAAGACTAGAAAGCAACAGTGCCGCTCCACTACGGTGAAAGCGTAGCTCTCCCGACAGCGCACACCTATGGACGAACTAGCCAGTAAAACTCAGTGCGGATGGAGGGACTCGAACCCCCATGCCTCGCGGCGCTAGATCCTAAGTCTAGTGCGTCTACCAATTCCGCCACATCCGCAGTCACTCGCACGAATTTACACTTAAATGAAAGATTGTCCACATAAAAATAATTTGGCATTGCTAATTTTAAATAGATAGTTTATGAAAGAGCAGCTTCAGCGAGTATTCTACCATAGCTATGGACTTTGAATAGCATTTGCTTCTCCTCTGAAAACGCGCCAAATAGTGACG
>JBJORC010000065.1:0-2832 GCA_046049605.1 Bacteroidota bacterium | reverse complement strand
GCAGGAGGAAGGAGTAGCTTTTCTCAAAGAGTTTGGGGTGACGATAAATGCCTATAAGCAGCAGTGATGCGGTATTAGTACTAAGTTCGAGGTGCGTTTGTGGGGTGGTAGCTGTTAGGCTTTTTTTGATTGATTAGCGATGTGCATATAGCTGGTCCTATACTCGGTGTTGAGTAACGTTGGGCGCGAAGCTCGCCCAGGCAGAAAATTAGCTTACCAGATTCACTTCTGGCTCGATTTCAACGTCAAATCGTTCTTTTACTGACTGCTGAATGTCTTGGGCAAGCTGGCGGATGTCTTGGCCTGTGCCATCTCCGTAATTGACCAATACCAATGCGTGCTGTTGGTGTACCCCTACTGCTCTTCTTTTTTCCCCCTTCCACCCGCACTGTTCGATCAGCCAGGCAGCTGGTACTTTGACTAGGTCCTCAGGTTGTGCATACCCAGGCATGTTAGGGTGCGTATGCTTGAGTTGTTCAAACTGTGGTTGTGTAATGACGGGGTTCTTAAAAAAACTGCCTGCATTGCCTAAGAACGCTGGGTCAGGGAGTTTGTTTTGGCGGATGTAAATGACAGCATCACTGATAGCTTTGATAGACAGCTCTTGGACGTTCATGGCCTTCAGAGTATTCTGGAGGTCGCCATGAGTGGTCCGAAAGGTGGGCTTCTTTTGTAACCTTAAGGTGACGCTGAGAACGATGTACTGTTCTTTGAGCGTATTTTTGAAGATGCTGTCCCTGTAACCAAAGGCGCAATCTTCTTTGCTAAAAGTATGGACTTCCCCTGAATGTATTCCCGTGGCTTCTAGCGATTCAAATGCTTCGCTTAGCGTTACGCCATAGGCACCAATGTTTTGTATCGGTGCTGCTCCTACGGTACCTGGAATCAGTGCTAGGTTCTCGATACCTGCATAGCCGTGTTCTATACAATACAGTACAAGCGTATGCCAACTGACGCCTGCGCCTGCTTTGACCCATACATGTGCTTGATCTTCCCTGATAGTAACTATCCCGCCTATGGCCATGTGGATTACAATGCCCCTAAAATCGCTTAGAAATAGCAAATTGCTGCCTCCACCCAAGATCAATCGGGGTAGAATCTTTAGCTCTTCGTCCGATAGAAGGTTGTGCAAGCACTGCACGTTATCAATACGTACGTAATAGCGTGCCTGAGCCTTGATGCCAAACGTGTTGAGATTTTTTAGTGAGACATGCTCTTGCAATAACACACGATGATTATGCGTGCTTGGTGTTGTATTATTTGTACTGCTTGCCAGTCGGGACCTACGCATAGCCTAGTTGGGTGCGTACTTTCGCCAGTGTATGCTCGGCCATAGCCCTGGCTTCGGTTTCGCCTGAAGCTAATTTTTGTTCAATGACTGACACGTTTTGCATGTAGCTTTTGAAGTGCTGCCGTTCTGTGGCAAACTGCTCTAGGATGAGCTCCAAAAGCGCTTTTTTAGCTTGCCCATAGCCATACCCACCTGCCAAATACTTCTGACGCAGGGGGGCTGCTTGTTCCTCACCGGCCAGAATATTGTACAAACGGAAGATGGTGCATTGGTCTGGGTTTTTGGGCTGGTCTAGAGAAGTGCTATCGGTCTTGATGGCCATGATGGCTTTTTTGAGGTCTTTTTCTGGCAAAAATGGGTCGATTGTGTTGTGGTACGATTTACTCATCTTTTGTCCGTCAGTGCCTGGTATAGTGCGTACACTGGCATTGACCTGAGCTTGGGGCAGTATGAATGTCTTTCCATATTGGTGATTAAAACTAACAGCAATATCTCTGGCCATCTCTAGGTGCTGGAGTTGGTCTTGGCCTATGGGCACGACTGTTGCTTCATAGAGCAAAATGTCTGCTGCCATGAGCACAGGATAGGTAAATAAGCCTGCACTGACATCGGCAAGGTGCGCTACTTTGTCCTTAAAGGCATGAGCGTTGGCAAGCATGGGATAGGGTGTAAAGCAGCTAAGGTACCAGGCCAACTCACACACGGCCGGCACCTGGGATTGTCGGTAGAAAATAACTTCCTTTGTATCTAACCCACAAGCCAACCAGGCGGCGGCAGTGGCGTGGACATAGGCTTGTCTCTGAACTGGGTCTTTGATGGAGGTGAGTGTGTGTAGGTCAGCAATAAAAAAAAGTGCTTCGTGTTTCGAGTCTTTGACCAGGTCGATTGCCGGGAGCATTACGCCGAGCAAATTGCCTAGATGGGGACTTCCTGTGCTTTGAATTCCAGTAAGGATACGCGCCATCACTGTTGTGTTGGTTAGGGTGTTTGGCAAATATAGGTTACACAATGCATTGCCAGGGAGTGCGGTTCCTTTACCTCTACGATCTTCTTGCCTACTTTGTAATTCCAGAATACATAGTACGAGACCATTGCAGAATAGTTGCCGGTTCTTTCATACTCTCTTTGGGAGACATATCCGGACTTGCCCACGCCTGTTTTTGGCCTATTAGCCCTTACAGTCGTTCATTTGCTCTTACTTATTACGTATTGGACATAATAATCCCCGGGAGCTTATACAAGTTGTACGCCATGGCCTCCAAGACATGCTGCCCGTGGGTCTTCACTAGCCCTACATAGCGGGCCTTTAGTCCCCCAAACCAACGCTTGATACTCCCAAAGACCCGCTCCATTTTATACCTGTCTCTACCCACCAGCTTATTATAACACTTCGCCCAACGAGTCAAGGGCATATTCCTGTAGGCCTTGCGCTGCATGCCGCTACGCAGGCCCTTACTGTGGAGCAGCACCTCATTGGCCTGAGAGCAGTAGCCCTCATCTGCCAGTACACGGCTCCTTGGAGGGAGCTTCACCTTATTCAG
>JBJORC010000064.1:0-4025 GCA_046049605.1 Bacteroidota bacterium | reverse complement strand
CGACACCAGCCAACGTACATGATAGTCAGCTTCTGGGGGATTGTCTGAATAAGGTGAAGCTCCCTCCAAGGAGCCGTGTACTGGCAGATAAGGGCTACTGCTCTCAGGCCAATGAGGCGCTGCTCCACAGTAAGGGCCTGCGTAGCGGCATACAGCGCAAGGCCTACAGGAATAAGCCCTTGACTCGTTGGGCGAAGCGTTATAATAAGCTGGTGGGTAGAGATAGGTATAAAATGGAGCGGGTCTTTGGGAGTATCAAGCGTTGGTTTGGGGGACTAGCGGCCCGCTATGTAGGGCCAGTGAAAACCCACGGGCAGCATGTCTTGGAGGCTATGGCCTACAGCTTATGTAGACTCCCGGGGATAGTTATGTCCAAAGCATAAGAAAAATGAAGAAAAAGTGCTCCCAAGAGCAACTAACACCCCCAAAAAGGGGGCGTTAAGCAGCCTAAACACCTAAAAAGTGTGCCTCCTCTAGAGGAAGAGAGAAGGTGGATAGATGGTGCAAAGGTCTCAGTACATACAGTTTTTGGAGCGTAAAGGCAGTAATGGATGCAGGGTGTTGGATAATAAGTACTAGCTTATTACCTGAAAGCAACGCTTGTGTGACCTTTTGGTCTCCTTGCCAGACACACAACTGAGTGCGGTTTAATCCGGATGCTGCTCGGTCAAATTGCTACCCACCTTGATGGCTTACTATGCAACCGTAGTACAGAGACTATTTTTGCAGAATTATTGTTACAGCGCTGGCAATGCACCCTACTCATCAACCTCAAAATAATCATCCGGGGCTAGCTATTGAAGGTGCTTTTTCCCTTGATATACACCTTGTACTAGCGTCTTGGTAGTCTTTCTCTCCTCTTTGAATGCTTTTGTTAGGCTTTTCTAGACACTTTAGCGTCGTAGACTACTTTGTAATTGTTAATATCACCCTCTAGCTTGAAAAAAAGTTCATGCCTGCCAGCACATCGGCCGCTAGTACTTCTTCCTCTTTTTTGCAAACCCGTAAAAGGTATACCAAGTTGATAGGCTGTCCTTGTTGCCGTGGTGTTGCTTACCAAGGTCAAGACCTTGGTAGATAGTTACGCCATATTGCCAGATGCTTTATAAAGTAGAATTGATGCTACCGGCTATTGCTCACAATATGGTAAATACATTAAGTTTGCGCCCGTGTAAAATTGGCACTAAAATGCAGCGTGGTTATTAGTCATAAATTATAAATACAATCAATGCCCATGTACTGGACTCTTGAATTGGCATCTTGGCTAGATGATGCTCCCTGGCCAGCCACAAAAGAAGAACTCCTTGATTACGCAAAACGTTCAGGAGCCCCATTGGAAGTAGAGGAAAACCTACAAGAGCTTGAAGACGATACGCAGCCTTATAATAACATTGAAGAGATATGGCCTGACTATCCAACAAAAGAAGATTTCTTCTTTCCTGAGGATGAATACTAGGGCTGTACATTTCGAATAGGCTTACAGCATATCGCCGGTTCTTTTGCGTGCCCCTGCTTCATGCTGGAATACTGCTTGATAGATTCTCTCTCCTTGCTGTGCCAACAAGATAGTTCTTTGTTGGGGTGGTGGCTGCTGCAGGTTGCCATCCTGATGTATGACTGTCAGAAGGCTTGCGCGTGCATGATGCCGTACCTGAAATTTTTGGTTAAGGGCCGTTAACAAGGTTCTTATTCTGCAGGAGTCGGCGTTCAAGCAGATGGACAACGTGTGTGCACTCTTTGTCAGCATGTTTACGCTTGTGTTATGCTGCGTTAATTGATGAAAAACCTCTTTCAAGCATTCCTCATCAAAAAATGCTGGGTGCTCCCTGCTGAGATGAACCAGCACCTGATTTTTTTGCAGGATGTAGACAGGATGTGCAAGCTGAGCAAATCCGTGAGCTATTTTTGTGCCCGTTTCATGAGGACGATGAAAAGGCTTGACGTAAAGTGGAATATTGTGAGCAGCCAGTGGCTGTATGGTTTTGGGGTGTAGGACTTTGGCGCCGTAAAAAGCCATCTCAGCCATTGCCTCGTAAGAAATATGGTCAAATTTAGTTGCCTGTTGGAAAAATTTGGGGTCCGCACTCATAACACCTGGTACATCCTTCCAGATAGTTAAAGATTGGGCTCCTAAGACAGCAGCCAGAATAGCGCTGGTGAAATCAGAACCCTCTTTTCCTAACGTGGTAGTCTCTTCTGCCTCATTACTCCCAATGAACCCTTGTATAAGCACAGCCTGCTTTTGCTCCAAGAGAGGGCTAATCTCTTTTTTAACCCAATGTTGCGTTGCTACCCAATCAACCTGTGCGTTGCAGAACCTACTGTTCGTCTTAATACATCTTCTGGCATCTAACCACGTACACGCCACATTCTGTTCTTGTAGATAGTAGTAAATGAGTTTAGAAGCGAGCAGTTCTCCCCCGGCCACTATCCTGCTGTAAAGCTTGTCCAATGAAGCATCGGTAGCGGGAACGGAAAGTGTTGTCACGAGCTTTTCTTTCCATAGCGCTAGTGCTTGATACGCTTCTTGCCGTAGTTTATGCAGCAGGTGATCAATCATCTCTTGGTGGAAACGGTAGAGATGTTGTAGGGTTGCATCATAGGGTTGGGCATCTAGCCTTTGTTGAAAGACCTTTTCCAAACCTTTGGTTGTTTTGCCCATGGCTGAGACAACGACAACCAAAGGGTGGGGCTGTTCTGATTTGATCAACTGCTTGAGCTTTCTTACTGCTTCGGGATTCCGAGTACAAGCGCCACCAAACTTAAATACTTTCATGTGCTATTTCTAACAACTATTATCGTAAACCGCAATAAAGTTAATGGTGGCCTGTAGAATATGATAAACCGTGGTGCAATTATTGAGTAATCATGCCTATGCAAAAAGAGACGAGTAATATCCTACCTCACTTAGGGCCTTCTTTGGACCAGTTCCTGCAAGAGGAGCAACGGCAGTTTCCAGACTCCCCCGAAGCTTTGCCCCGTATACTTCATGCCATGGCTGAAGCAGGAAAAGTAGTCAATGACGTAGTAAGAATACTGGACCTGGTAGATGTTATAGGTAGTCAAGGAACTCATAATTTTTCTGGAGATGAACAACAAAAGCTCGATATGATGGCGCATCACTGTTTTGTGCATAGGCTAGTAGCAACAGAAGAAGTATGTGCAGTGATATCAGAAGAAGCAGCAGACATCTTAGTATGCCCCAACAGTGGGGGTGACTATATCGTAGCTCTCGATCCTTTAGATGGTTCTCCTAATATTGACGTTAATGCTGCTATTGGAACCATATTTTCTGTGTACCAGCGTCGTTCTTCTCCGTCTATGCCTGTCCAACAAGCAGATGTCTTGCAAGAAGGAAGTGAGCAGCTTGCTGCTGGTTATATCCTGTATGGCCCTTCTACTATGCTCGTTTACACTGCATGCCATGGTGTGCATGCATTTACCTACGAGCCTTCTAGGGGTGAATTCTTCCTGGTCTACCAAGCTATGCAGATACCTAAAGACGGACGCAGCTATGCCATCAATGATGGTCACTTTAACGCTTTTCCCAGTTATGTGCAGCGTTATATTCAGCAGTGTAGGCGTAACAGCTATGCTGCTCGGTATATGGGTGCCTTAGTAGCTGATTTTCATCGACATTTGATTACAGGAGGTATCTACCTATATCCCCCCACCCGAACAAATCCCGCAGGCAAGCTCAGGTTGATGCTAGAGTGTAATGCTTTAGCCTTGATTGCCGAGCAAGCAGGTGGCATTGCTAGTAATGGGCAACAAGCCATACTGGCTGTTCAGCCCAAAGCTATCCACCAGTGTGTTCCGCTATACATTGGATCTACCAACATGGTGCAAAGTCTCTTGGTAGCGGTAGTATAAATAGTCGATCCTCAACAACTAAAACGTGGGTGCAATGAGTTTTTATCCAGGTACAATTTTTGACGAAAGTCTAGTGGGCAAAAGCCCCAAAACAAGATAGCCAAAAAATTACCTGCCATTTCTCTGACCAGGAGCATCAAGTTGAACCCCAT
>JBJORC010000063.1:0-7472 GCA_046049605.1 Bacteroidota bacterium | reverse complement strand
AGTTTTTCTGCTTGTGCTCATAATTCAATTTTTAAAGATTGACGAATAGGTTATCTAGCTGATGAGGAGCTGTGAGAAGAAAAAAAGCGATGTTTGCGCTCAATATGCGATGTGTATCATTATTTATCCAGGATGTAGCATACTCGCTGGTCATCGCGAAATATATGCACAATTACGTTAACGTAGTCTATGAAGGCATTCTCCTGAGTTGTTAAGCCCTTTCGGGTTCCATGGATGGGTTCCTATTTCCGGGTAGGCTGTTGCGACTGTCGCTTCCACCTGAGTTTTTATGTCGCCCGAGCAGATAATCAAGCAGCCAATAGCAGCGTTACTCGCATACTTGAGATGGAGCCGTGCCAACAGCGCACTTCTTTTTGGCCGTCTGCATGTCCTGAAAAATCACTTCAGTCAGTGCATTTGTCAAGTCGTCATAATGGACTTTACTTTGGCTGCTCAACGCAAAAGTATACAATTGCGCTATACTCCTCCTATCAACACCCAGTTTATTGGGCAGCGCATAATGTACGAAGCTGTTTGTGCTTCTACCAACAGTTTAGCCGTTCAATGCTTGGATAAAACGAACCTATCAGCCGGTACAGTGGTTATTACCGACCATCAATACCAAGGCAGGGGCCAACGTGGCAATGTCTGGCATAGCGAACCAAATAAAAATCTGACCTTTTCAGTAGTCCTTTATCCTACTTTTTTAGCTGCCCAACAAAGCTTTGCACTCAACATCATCACCACCCTTGCCATCCAGCATGTCTTGGCGTTGTATATTCCGAATGGGCTGAGTATCAAGTGGCCCAATGACATTTACTATCAGGACAAAAAGCTTGGAGGCATACTCATTGAGAATATGCTCGAAAAGCGCAAGCTCAAAACATCTGTCATTGGCATTGGCCTCAATGTCAACCAAGTTCGTTTCACTTTACCAGCTGCTACCTCTTTGTCACTGGTTTGTCAGCGTGTTTTCAGCTTACAGCAGCTACTCGCACAAATTCTAGCACGGTTGGAGGGCAATTATTTGCAGCTGCAGGCACAAGAAATAGCTCCCCTGCAGGCAGCATATCTCGAACGTATGTACTGGATTGATGAAATCCATGTCTTTCAAGACGCAGCCCACACTTTTCAGGGAAAAATCAAAGGCATAGACGCTGTTGGTAAGCTAATGATTGAGCAAGCAGACGGCACCTCAAAACACTATAGTACGCAAGAAGTAACGTTTATAGCCTAGCCACATGTACGCATTTGTTCTTTCGTAAAGTGCTCACATGGCGCCATGGTTATTTTACATTTAGTACTGCAAAGGACCGCCTTTTCAACTCCTCCGCTATAGGCACTAGACCTATACTCTTAGCCATAGGGACAAAAAACTGTAAGGTCTCTTTTGCTATTCTTTGCTGATTAGCCAGGGAAGAATGCCCCTCTATGGTGCGCATATTGTGGAGCCGGTCCGCAAGCTTAACGTACAGTATGCGCTCATCTTTGACTTCTAGGAGCTGCTGGATATTTTCATGGGCAGATAGTTGTATTCTTTTAAAGTTTTTTAAGTTACTGTCCAGGTGTGTTACCCCATCTACAATGGTTGTCACCACGGGATTGAAAATAAGTGCTACTTGCGCCAAAGATAGGCTAGTGTCTTCTACGGTATCGTGTAACAAGGCTGCTATAATGGTGTCTTCCTCTTGAGTATATTCCAACAGGATTTTCGCTACGGCAATGGGGTGGAGATAAAACGGTTCTCCTGACTTTCTCTTGACTCCTGCATGGTGCTTCTTAATCAGTTGCAGGGCTTTCTGTAGCATGGCCATATCTACTTGAGTCTTCTCTGTAACCACTTTGACAAAGGCTACTTCTTCTGGATAGACAGCTGTATCGGACATAATTTCTGTCGCAGACAATAAGTCCATTGTTTGGGGGCGCACCTCTCTAACACGTACAGGGATCACATACATCTGTGTTATGCCTCGCTCACTTTCTATGAACTCAGAAGTACCATAATGAGCCTCTACAATCTGCTGGTTGTGCGTAATGGGGAGCTCTGTGGCATCCTTAGGAAGACGGATAGCTGCCCTGTCTACACTGACCATGTACAAAGTACTGGGCGTGGGCAATGTACTAGCTGTAGTAATGATGAAACACAAGGCGGATACTTCTTTGACATGGTCTTGGATAGCACTGATCGGATAGCCTAAAGACGTCTCTTCGATACTCAGCAGAATGGGCATATTCTCTTGTTTATGCTGCTGGGCATAGTATAGGCTGTCTACTAATAATTGCTTGAGCTTCCCTATATCAGCTTGCAGTGTTTGATCAGTAGTGTGCTGCTGGGTGAGGACTTGTTTAGCAAACATGGGATCTTGCTTACCCAGCGAATCAAAAACATCATTCAGGAGTCCTGACAGGGATACCGTACTTGCCTCTAAACGCATGTAGCCTTGCGTTTGGTAAGTTACCTGGTCCAGATACTCAGTGAGCAAGTGTAGTTTGTCTAGGGTGGCCTGGAAGTCTTGGTTGACAACCCCCAGCTGCTCTTTAGTTGTGGCATCGTTGAGCGCATCATCTAGCTTTTTACGCATCTGTTTGATTGTCACTATCGCCTCTGCTTTATCTGTGGTAACTTCCCGAACCAGACGTTCCCGGTGGTGTAAGGCTTCTATCAACTCTATGCTCGATGCCGATCTTTCTTCCCTCAGTTGCTCGTGGGAAGTTGATAACCTATTATAAGCATGCTTCCCCTTAAAAAGGGCAATTAGAAAACTGGTGAAGAGCAGCAAGCCATATATGATCTTCAACTGTAGCGACCCCGCTAGTTCTCCAGTTGGTAAGGGGGTGCCTGTATAGTGCTTAAAGAAGGAGACCGCTAGGGCCGTCCCTGTAAAAGCCAAAAAGAGGGCCAAGGGCCAGCGCAGTAGTAAGACTGCCATTAAGAGATTGATCATCATGACCATCACTTGCATGTGATGAAAGTGACTCATGATGACCAAGAGCATGCCTGCAAAGAAGAGGATACCGCCGATACCTAACGGCCAGAAGAAAGCTATGAAACGACTTTTTTTGAGGCTATCAGGCCATATAGCCAGGGTTAAAAAAGCAGTGATTACAGGCAATACGGTATAATAGATTCCGGTATTGATGGCTCGATAGGCTTGACTTTCCACATTCCCAACGGTATAAAAAGCAGTGTAGGTAGCGGCAATAGTATAGAGGCCAAAGAAGAAGTAAAAACCTTCTTGGGAGGGGAGGTTATGTTGTAGGTAGGGATAGAGCCGGAAGCTCCTGATGGCATTGAGGCGTCGCTGCCAAGCTTGTCTGCGAGCAGCCCGCTCCAAGGCCAGTGGACTGTCTGGGGCTAACTGTTGCCAGCCGCCTTTCTCTCTGAACATATAGTGGCTGCCCATAAGGCCTATAAGGTTGGCGAGCATGCCGGGGAAAATGCTAGTAATTTCTGTCTGATCTAGAAAAATCTTCCAAACTAGCGCGGTAGTAAAACCCAAAATGATCCCTATCATTGCTGCCCTTGTGCTGCTACGGAATCCAAAAATAGCCATGACTAGTGGTACCGTAACAACGGGCATATAGAAACTACCAGGTAGTAAAGCCAACTCTAATAAATCCTCAGTGTTTATGGCTATCATAAGTGCTAGCCCCCCCCCCACGACTGCAAATAATCTGGCAGTACGAATAGGATGCTGAGTAGCGATATTTAACGGTTTGGCGATATCATTACTAAGTAGTACTGCGGACGCATTGATGTATGAGTCTGATGTTGACATAGCCATAGCCACAATGCCTGTGCCGAACAATCCTCTAAGCCCAGGATGAGCATATTGGTGAACGATATAGCTGACTAAATCATCAGGTGGTAAGCTGTGATCTGAAGAAAGCAGAAGGACGCTTATCCAAATCATAAACAATAATATTAAAAGAAACGGTACAGCTGCATAACTGAATGCCTGCTTTGTTTGCCGCACATTGCGGCCCATAGCTATACGCTGGAATATTGCTGGATCCATGCTAGGCGTCACAAAGAAAGCTAGTAAAGCAATAGCGCCCATAAACTTTGTATTCCAACCCATCACTTCCGTAAAACTAAAAACGGAGGTATGGGTAAGTGTATATATGACCATATTGGGGCTTTTCAGGTTATTCCAGATAACCAATGCTATGATTGGAATGAAGGTTCCGAAGGTAAGAAACTGAAATACATCCGTATAAGTAACAGATTTAATACCCCCTAAAGCTGAGTAGGTGATGACGATTACGCCTGCCAGCACCATAACCCATAGTCCCGTAAATCCCCACATTAACGTTATTACCATGGCGGTAACCTTAAGCTGTATGGCTATACAGCCTATGCAGCTTAGTATGCCAAATACAGCCGTAATGATGTGTGCACTTTTTCCATATAGGTCTCTCATAGCCTCAGCCACAGAGATATTATTCAAAAACTCCCCCATGCGCGCAGCCAGCTGCCCAGTAAGTACGATACAAGCTACCCATCCTAATATGGGTATGATAAAATATAGGCCTCCTTTATAGACATTAGTAACGATGTAGAATATTGCATCACCCCCCATCCACGTAGCGACAATGGTCGCCGTGAGCGTAAACGTAGAAAAATTCTTGCCACCTAAAGCATAGTCTTTTAATGTTTTTACAGAACGGCCATACCTCAATCCTACCACCAGCGTAATAATCAAAAAAACCGCAAAGATACCGATATCGATAGGATGTGCTAAGGAAGTCGAATTCATACAGTACTAGTAGTTTAGTTGGGAGCTTTTGTCAAACAAGAACGATCTCCGCTCTTGAAAATGCAAATTATCTACGCTATAACCAGCCTCACGCTTGGTGCATAAGTACGAAGTAGTAGAGATAGTCGCATTACTTTCCTTAAGTGCATAGTCAACATCGTGTTTTTAGAAAACAAAATCAATGCCGCCAATCTCCCAGTTCGCAATCACGGCCACGTCAGCCGGATAAAAGACCACCGGATCAGGATCCTTTCGTTCGTGGATATTGCCAAAGCACCACTCACCCTCTTCGTCCTGTAGTACCAAAAGGCGCAGCCTGTAGTTGCCTGGGGCTACTTCGTTGAACTGATAGTGGTGCTCATTCCTAATCGAGTCGATCACGTTGTATTCCATATCAAGTAACTGAACGATAAAACCTGGCGCTTTAGTAGTCACCGTGCCTTTTATTGTGCCACATTCTTGAGGATTCCTGAATTTGTATGCATAACGCATGGCCTTGCTGCTGTCTCCTTCTACTGTCACGAAAGCCCCCTCAGCCATTTGTAAGACCAGTCCTTCTTCCTCCTCACTCTCCTTACTTTTGTTTTTTGGAGGCATTAACATTTTTGGGTCAAGTTTCTTTTTGATGGTAATTATATCTCGCTGGGCATTGAATTGCAGGTCATTAGTATGGATTTTTACCTTCTCTTGGCCGTTAAAGACAAAGAGTAGGTGGTCTGCTACTACTCCTTTCACAGGCTTGTTGACAGTCATGGTGCCCACAAAATCAGGGGAAATAGCTGTACCCGCAGTAGGCTTAAACGTATAGGAGGCAGGATTGTTTTGGCTTCTTCCTTCCTTGAACTGGATAGTGACGTTCTCCTCGATCACCGTTCCTAACACATCTTTGGCACTCAAATGGGCTTCCAGGCTATCCTCTTCCAAGAGCCCTAACGTATTGTAAACCCTAATGACCTGCTTGTCCTCTACCAGGTGACTGTATAGCGTTGGGGTTTTTTTGAATCTTTTTGATTTTTGTATCAAAGTAAGTGCGTAATCCACTACTGGTTTGTTAAAGCGCACCTCAAAATACCGGCCTTGGGGCTGTTGGCCCTGTAATTTAAACTCTCTGACATCAGCTTTGAGGATAAATAGTGTTACGTTGCCTGCAGGCGCTGCTGTCAAGTCAATGGGATCCTTCAAAAAGCCATAATCATCAGCCCCAGGGTCGGCTGTCAGTTGATTCTCCTGGCTGGTGCTTGCGTACATGTAGTACTTCTCTTTTTTGACATGGTCTAGTTTAAAATTCCCCTCCTTGTCTGTTTTTATAAAATAATCAGGCCGGCTGTTCAGGATGTTGAGGCTATCGTCATTGGCCTTGTAAAGAGCCACCACCACCTTAGCAGCCGGCTGATAGGTCATGAGGTATTTGACCTGGCCTGTCACATACATAGCATCTATGTGATCTCCTGTGCTGAAAGTGAGTACTGGATTCTCTGCGACATTGCCCTCTGTAATATCCTTGATGGCATCATTAAAATTGAAGGTGTAGGTCGTTTCCTCTTCCAAGGGGGCCCGCAGTGTGAGCTTGAGTGTATTGCCCCGCACTTTGTGCGTGTAGCTAGGCTCATTTTCTAGTTGCTGTAGCTTGGGAGTCACCACCAGCTTGTTGTCGATGTCTTTTACCTCAATTTCTTTGTCAAAGACCAACTTGATCGTTTTTCCCTTAAATCCTGTGCTTTCCTGCGCAGGAAATGCTTTGGTGAGCTTGGGAGGCGTGGTGTCTTTGGGCCCTCCTTCAGGTGTCATTATACGGGCACAGGAGCAGGTGAGTAGTGTCAAGGCAATCAACATCAATGCCCAACGAGTTATTCTGAAGAAATATTGATGAGTATGTGCTTTAGCTGATATAATCATGGACGATTCGATGGTTGCTTGTTTAAGCAATACTACCCTGCGAGTTACGAGAAAACAACACCCTTGATGCGTCTCTCCTGGGGGGGCGTGCTTTTTCTGAGATAGTTCCTCTAGTACTTTTGCGATCTATCGGCAGGCTAATAAACGGTTTTTCGTTAGGATTACACACCTAGGTGATAAAAATGCAAGGCAAGGCTGCTCATCTTTTTTTTCAGCTACTCCATTACATGCGTCCCTTTCGCAAGGATTGCGTGATAGCCACTCTTTATTCTTTTCTCAACAAGTTTATCGATATCATGCCAGAAATTTTGTTAGGGCTAGCCATCAATACAGTGGTGGAAAGAGAAGGCTCATGGCTAGCTGGATTGGGCTTTGTTGGTCTAAAGATACAGATGCTTTTGCTGGGTTTAATGGCCTATGGGCTGGGGTATTTGTTCGAATACCTGTATTCCATCAAGTGGTGGCGTCTTGCCCAACATTTGCAGCACGATTTCCGTATGTCTGCTTTTAGGCACGTACAGCGAAGTACGATGGCTTGTTTTTCCAAACAAAAAACTGGCAATTTGCTTTCCATTCTCAACGATGACGTGTAGAGATAGGTATAGATATAGAGCGGGTGTTTGGGAGTATCAAGCGTTGGTTTGGGGAGCTAACGGCTCGCTATTTAGTCGAGCCTTAACAAATAAAACGTGGGAGCAATGAGTTTTTATCCAGGTACAATTTTTGACGAAAGTCTAGTGGGCAAAAGCCCCAAAACAAGATAGCCAAAAAATTACCTGCCATTTCTCTGACCAGGAGCATCAAGTTGAACCCCAT
>JBJORC010000062.1:0-16972 GCA_046049605.1 Bacteroidota bacterium | reverse complement strand
GCCTATCTAAAACGCACGGACAGCATGTTTTAGAGGCCATGGCCTACAACTTATATAGGCTCCCGGGGATAGTTATGTCCAAAGGGTAAGAAAAATGAAGGGAAAGTGCTCCCAAGAGCACTTAACTCCCCCAAAAAAGGGAGTTAGGGAACCTAAACCCCTAAAAAAAGTGCCTCCAGAGTCAGAAGAGAGAAACTGGGTAGATTGTGCAAAGGTCTCAGAATATTAATTAAGAGAATAATTTAGGGTCTTATCATTGTATTTTTATTGACTTTTTTCAGGTGCCTTGGTCCTTTTGAATGGCTTTGCTAGGTTTGTACCCGCTGCCACTATCATCCCAGTTCTCAATTCTTAAGTATGCAAACGCACATGGCCACTGAGCAGCAGCAGCAGCCCCCTACACCCCAGGTCCTGAATAACTGAGGGGGTATTCATTTCAGCCGATCTAACCTAAAAAAATTATGCAGCACAGCCCAAAAATTGCGGAAGAACCTATCCTAAAAGAAAATAAAAACAGGTTCGTACTGTTTCCTATCGAGCATCGAGATATCTGGGAGTTTTACAAACAATCAGAAGCCAGCTTTTGGACAGCAGAGGAGATAGATCTGAGTCAAGACTTGAAAGACTGGGAGAAGCTGAATGACGGGGAAAGGCACTTCGTTTCGCATGTGCTTGCCTTTTTTGCTGCCAGTGATGGTATTGTTAATGAAAACATCGCAGAAAACTTTGTTTCAGAGGTGCAATACACTGAAGCAAAATTCTTCTATGGCTTTCAAATCGCTATCGAAAATATCCACTCAGAAGTTTATTCCCTTCTTATTGATACTTATATCAAAGACGCAAAGGAAAAAGACAAACTTTTCAATGCTATTGAGACGTTGGATTGCGTGAAGAAAAAAGCCGACTGGGCATTGCGCTGGATCGCAAAGGCAAATTTCGCTGAACGGCTCATTGCCTTTGCTGCCGTAGAGGGGATCTTTTTCTCTGGAAGCTTCTGTTCTATTTTTTGGCTGAAAAAACGAGGGTTAATGCCTGGACTCAGCTTTTCTAACGAGCTCATCTCTCGTGATGAAGGCTTGCACTGCGACTTTGCCTGCTTACTTTACAACAATCACCTCGTTAACAAGCTACCTGTAGAGCGGATAACTCAAATCATCACCGATGCTGTAGCCATTGAGAAAGAATTTGTCACCGATGCACTCCCCGTCAAACTCATTGGCATGAATGCGGACTTGATGAGTCAGTACATTGAATTTGTTGCCGACAGGCTATTGGTGGAGCTCAACTGCCCTAAAGTATACAATGCAGTCAATCCGTTTGACTTTATGGAAATGATCTCCTTACAAGGAAAAACCAACTTCTTTGAGAAACGGGTAGGGGAGTATCAGAAAGCTGGCGTCATGAAGAAAGAGGCCGATAAAGACACTGAAAAGTTTACCTTAGAAGCAGATTTCTAGCATAATCAATTCATTGTAGGTCGTCTATCTATATAAATTGTTCCACGATGCTCGTTGTAAAAAGAGACGGAAGGTTAGAGTCGGTCAAGTTCGATAAGATCACCGCCAGGATTGAGAAGCTTTGCTATGGGCTGAATATGGGGTATATCAATCCTGTAGACATTGCCAAGAAAGTGATTGCGGGTATCTATGACCGCGTCACCACTGTAGCGCTTGACAACCTGGCTGCAGAGGTTACAGCATCCATGACAAGCGCGCATCCAGATTATGCCATTTTAGCGGCCAGGATTGCCATCTCTAATCTTCACAAAGTCACCAGCAAGTCCTTTGCCAACACCATGAAAAGGCTCTATACGTACATAGACCCCAAAACAGGAGAAAACGCTTCGTTAATCGCTAAAGAAGTCTACAGCGTTATCAAAGAGAACGCTTCCTTATTCGACAACACAGTCGATTATACACGTGACTTTCACTATGACTACTTTGGCTTTAAAACGTTAGAACGTTCTTACCTCATGAAGCTTGATGGCAAAGTAGCCGAACGCCCCCAGCATATGCTTATGCGGGTGGCAGTAGGCATCCATCAAGACGATGTTGACGCCGCCATTGAGACTTACCACTTAATGTCTGAGAAGTGGTTTACACATGCTACACCCACGCTGTTCAATGCAGGAACGCCCAAACCCCAGCTGTCTTCTTGCTTCTTACTAACCATGAAAGAGGATAGTATAGAAGGCATCTACGACACGCTTAAGCAATGTGCTCAGATATCTCAGTCAGCAGGAGGTATTGGACTAAGTATCCACAACATTCGGGCTACTGGGTCTTATATCAAAGGAACCAATGGGGTTTCTAATGGCATTGTGCCGATGCTCCGTAATTTTGATATGACGGCACGCTATGTCGACCAAGGTGGTGGCAGACGCAAGGGTAGTTTTGCCATCTATCTGGAGCCGTGGCACGCTGATATCTCTGCTTTCTTGGACCTGAAGAAAAACCATGGCAAAGAGGAGCTGCGCGCACGCGATCTTTTTTATGCACTATGGATTCCTGATCTGTTTATGCAGCGTGTAGAAAACAACGAAACGTGGTCTCTCTTTTGTCCCAAGGAGGCACCTGGCTTGGCGGACTGCTACGGAGAAGCGTTTGAAAAGCTTTACCACGGCTATGAGCGCGAAGGTAGGGCCAGAAAGACAGTCAAGGCACAAGAACTTTGGTTCGAAATCTTGGAGGCACAGATTGAAACGGGCACACCGTACATGCTCTACAAAGACGCAGCCAACCGCAAGTCTAACCAACAAAATCTGGGCACTATCAAATCCAGTAATCTGTGCACAGAAATTATAGAGTATACTTCGCCTGATGAGGTAGCCGTTTGTAACCTGGCTTCTATTGCTTTGCCGAAATTTATTAATGAAGAAGGCTCGTTTGACCACCATAAGTTGTACGAAGTCACATACAAAGTGACTAAAAACCTTAACAACGTCATCGACATTAACTACTACCCCGTACCCGAAGCCCGCACCTCGAACTTTAGGCACCGGCCCATCGGCATTGGAGTACAGGGCCTGGCAGACACTTTTTTGCGGTTGCGCATGCCATTTGATGTACCTGAGGCCCGAGGCTTGAACACAGACATTTTTGAGACGATCTATTTCGCAGCTATGACTGCGTCTAAAGACTTGGCCAAACAACATGGTCCCTACGAAAGCTTTTCCGGCTCTCCAATCTCCAAAGGGATCTTTCAGTTTGACATGTGGGGAGTAGCGCCTAGCTCTGGTCGGTGGGATTGGGAACACCTTAGAGCAGAAGTGCAAACGTACGGAGTCCGCAACTCTTTGCTGGTAGCCCCTATGCCTACGGCCTCTACTTCACAGATACTGGGCAACAACGAGTGCTTTGAGCCTTACACTTCCAACATTTATACTAGAAGGGTGCTCTCTGGAGAGTTTATTGTGGTCAACAAACACTTACTCAAAGACCTGATCGAGTTGGGCTTATGGGATGACCAGATGAAGAATGAACTTATTGTTGCCAATGGCTCTATACAGCACATGGAAAACATTCCTGCGCCCATTAAATTACTCTACAGAACAGTTTGGGAGATTCCGCAAAAGGCCATACTCGACATGGCAGCGGACCGAGGTGCCTACATTTGTCAGAGTCAAAGCCTCAACATCCACATTCAAGAACCTAACTTCGGGAAGCTCACTTCTATGCACTTCTATGCATGGAAAAAGGGCCTGAAGACAGGCATGTACTACCTTAGGGCCAAGGCTGCCGTAGATGCCATCAAGTTTACTGTACAAAAGAAGCAACCACAAGAAATTGCTATACCCGCATCCAAGGCAGTCATCCAGCAACAAAAAGAAAACATACTTTGTGCCTTAGACGACCCTGATGATTGTGTTGCGTGCGGAAGCTGATGCCCATAGCTGCTGCTTACTACTTGATTGTGCACTATCACAATTGGATGGCATGGGGCGATCTTAGATTCTTGTCCACACGCGTGCATGTTACACTGCCAATGAATCTGCCCCAGCCACAATCTCAGAAATTTCTCGTGTGATGGCCGCCTGGCGTGTTCTATTATAAGTAAGCCTCAGCATCTTGAGCAACTCCTCAGCGTTGTCCGTGGCTTTGCTCATGGTTGTCATGCGGGCGCCATGCTCCGAGGCATTGGATTCTAGTTGGGCTTTGTAAAACTGAACTTGCAAGACACTTGGCACCAGTGCCTCCATTAAGGCTGCTTTGGAAGGTTCGTAAATGTAATCGCTTTGTGCTTCCTGGTTGGCGGTACCAGCAGTGGGTCTCATGATGGGTAGAAACTGTTCTACAATAGGTAGCTGGATAGCAGCACTCTGAAACGAATTATAGACCAATACAACCTGGTCATAGGTGTGTTGCAGAAAAGCATCCGTTAGAAAATCGGCCACTGGGCTAGCGTGGTCAAAAGCCAGGTGATGGGAGAGGGCCACATAGTCCGGAATGAATCTCCATATTCTTTTTTCAAAAAAAGAAAAGGCTTTTCTTCCAATCGGTAGCACCGTTATTTGTTCCAACACCCAATCATGCGCTGATGCCTGGATATAGCCGAGTGATTTCTTCAGGACCTTGTTGTTAAAAGAACCACAGAGTCCTCTGTCCGAAGTCATCACCACGAGTAGTAAATTTTTTATCGGCCGTTCCTCTAGGTAGCGTTGCGCAAGCTGTTGGTCTGTACTGGCTGTTACATTTTCCAACATGGCAGCAAGTTTCTCAGCATAAGAACGCATTTGTAGGACCTGCTGCTGCACTTTATTCAACCTAGCAGCGGCAACCATTTTCATGGCTTTGGTAATCTGCTGGGTAGAGGTGACCGAGTTGATCCGATTGGCTACTTCTTTAATGCTGGACATAAGAAAAGTGATGCATCTGTTTATCAAGAACTACCCCTGTTTGCTCGCTTCATATGGGCCAAAAGCGGACACTAGTGCCTACTGCTACGTTTCTTCTTGGTGGTATTTTTGCATTATAATTTTTGCTTCTGCAGCCAGTACTGTAGTGACCTCACTACTCCAATTGCCTGCCGCAATCTTATTTAAGGTATCTCTATGCTGAGATTCTAAAAGCTCCATATACGTTCTTTCAAAGCCTTTCACATCGGCTTCCGAAACTTTATCCAAATACCCGTTGGTAGAGGCATAAAGAGCAGCTATCTGTTGCTCAACCGGTGCTGGAGAATATTGAGATTGTTTGAGCATCTCTTGGTTCTTACGCCCTCTATCAATCGTCCGCTGTGTAGCTACATCAAGGTCAGAACCAAATTTGGAAAACGCTTCTAGCTCACGAAACTGTGCTTGGTCTAGCTTCAAGGTGCCAGCTACTTTTTTCATAGACTTAATTTGCGCGGCACCTCCCACACGAGACACGGAGATACCTATGTTAATGGCAGGACGGATCCCTGCATTGAACAAGTTGCTTTCTAAAAAAATTTGGCCATCGGTAATCGAGATGACGTTGGTTGGTACATAAGCAGAGACATCGCCGGCCTGCGTTTCGATGATAGGCAAAGCTGTTAAGGACCCTCCGCCTTTTACCCTACCTTGTAGAGAAGGTGGCAGATCGTTCATCCTTTGGGCAATTGCGTCGTTGTTATTAATCTTAGCAGCTCTTTCTAAGAGTCTTGCATGCAAATAGAATACATCGCCTGGGTATGCTTCTCGGCCTGGAGGTCTTCTCAAGAGCAGAGAAACTTCTCTATAAGCCACCGCTTGCTTGGATAGATCGTCGTAGATGATTAATGCTGGCCTCCCTGTGTCTCTGAAGTACTCGCCGATAGTAGCTCCAGCAAAAGGTGCGTAGAATTGCAATGCGGCAGGGTCTGCAGCAGTGGCAGCCACAACAACTGTATATTCCATAGCACCGTGCTTTTCTAAGGTAGCTACCACACTGGCCACGTTAGAGGCTTTTTGCCCTATAGCCACATAAATGCAGTAAACAGGTACTCCCTGTTCAAAGAAAGAGCGCTGATTGATGATTGTATCCAGTGCTATCGTTGTTTTTCCTGTTTGCCGATCACCAATAATAAGCTCTCTTTGCCCTCTTCCAATGGGAATCATGGCATCAATGGCCTTAATTCCTGTTTGTAGCGGTTCATTAACAGGCTGACGATAGATGACACCAGGTGCTTTTCTTTCTAGTGGTAGCTCTAACAACTCTCCTTCAATGGGCCCACGCCCATCAATAGGTTCGCCTAGGGTATTGACGACACGGCCTAGTAACCCATCTCCTACGTTAATGGCGCCTATGCGTTTCGTTCTTTTCACAGTATCCCCCTCTTTGATGCCTTGGGTACTGCCAAGAACTACAGCACCTACGTTGTCTTCTTCTAGGTTGAGTGCAAGGCCTTTGCGGCCATTTTCGAATTCTATCAGCTCACCGGCTTGTACTTTTGTTAGTCCATAAATACGGGCTACACCGTCTCCTACTTGCAGCACAGTACCTACTTCTTCTAGTTCACTGGCTGTCTTCAGGCCAGCAAGCTGCTCTCTAAGCACAGCAGCTACTTCGTCAGGTCGTATACTCATCTAGTGGTATAATAATTTAATGATGCATGCATCGGATGCTCGTAGCATCATTTTTGTTAATATCCCTCTGTCACACAGTTCATTTCCAACGTGAGCAGCTTTTTGCGCAAGCTCTGGTCCATCCGTTTGTCTTCTACCCGCAGTACATACCCTCCTATAATGGCTGGATCGATGTTTTGCTCGAGTATCACCTGTTGGCATGGGGCGATTTGTTGTACGATCTGCTGCAACTGCAAGGTGAGCTGGTCAGACAGCGGGAATGTGGTGGTCACTTGGGCTATTTTAATGCCTTGGTGCTGGTTATACTGAGCTAGAAAAGCTTGGGACATAGCAGGTAGTAGGGCCTCCCTATGCTTTTGGGTAACCATGGCAAGAAAGCTGAGCGTAAGATCATGTACCTCATTTTGGAAAATGGCTTGCAGCACTGCTAATTTCTTGTCATGCTTGACCACAGGGCTTTCGAGCGTGGTCACCAGGCATTTGTTGGCAGCACATACCTGACCGAAACAGAGCATATCTGCATATACACGCTCTATAACATTTTTTTCTACTGCCAGCTGGAGTAGGGCTTCCGCATACTTAGAGACGACACTGCTCATTTGACGACTTGGCTACTAAGTCAGTTAGTTATTTTTTGATCTGATAGTTATAAACACTATACCTGCCTTATGGAAACTCGTGCACCCTGGTCAATAGCCCATGGGGTCATTTGCAATCGTACATTTAGCCCCAATGGGCTTCTTTGATGAGCCGCTGTACCAGCGTTTCCTGTGTTTTTTGCTGCTGCAGCTCGTTTTGAAGCAATGTCTCAGCAATTTGTACAGACAGTGTGACTACCTTGTTCTTAAGTATTCTTAGAGCAGCTTCTTGCTCTCTTTCTAGGAGCGCATGGGTTTGTTCGATGATTTTTTTGCTCTCTTTCTGGGCTGCTACTTTTGCTTCTTCAATGATTACCCGTTTGGCAGCCATCGCTTCTTCAATGATCCTGGCACGTTCTGTATGGGCAGTTTTGAGCAGTGCTTCTTTGTCAGCTTGTACCTGTACGACCAGCTCTTTAGCTGCTTCGGCGGCTTGTAATGCCGCCTCAATGTTTCCCTCTCGCTCCTGAATAGCATTAAGAATCGGCCTCCAGGCAAACTTTCCTAAAAGTAGTAGCACGACGAGCAGCGTCACTGTTTGCCAGAAAATAAGTCCAAATTCAGGGGTGATTAGGCTCATAAACAATCATACTTTGGGCAAGCGTGCCGCACAGCCCCATAATCACTTGCGGTGAAAAGACTACTTGGTAGCGATTATTAGACAGATCAAAACGCCAAACAAGGCCACACCTTCGATCAGGGCAGCGGCAATGATCATGGCTGTTTGTACTTTACCACTGGCTTCTGGCTGTCTGGCTATAGCTTCCATAGCAGCAGCGCCTATTTTGCCAATGCCAAGGGCAGCGCCTAGCGTAACCACACCGGCACCCATACCCGCACCTAGAAGCGCTAAACTTGCGTCCAGAAATATCATCATTGCCAACATAAACGGTCTATTTAGGGATTATACAAATACACAAAAATTGAACACTATTAATTACTTGCCTCTTCTTGTTCATGGTTCTTCACGGCCGCACCCAAATAGATGGCCGAAAGCAGCGTAAAGATATAGGCCTGTAGGAAAGCGACAAGAAGCTTGAGCAAAAACATAAAAGCACCAAACGGTACGCTGATGATACCTACCCATGTGTTTTTAAAAGTAAATATTAGGCCAATGATACTGAGCAAAATGATGTGGCCCGCAGTGATGTTGGCAAATAGCCGGATCATAAGCGCAAAAGGCTTGGTAAAGAGGCCAATCAGTTCTACAGGCACCATGATAGGGGCGAGCCATTTGGGCACGCCAGGTGTATTGAACAAATGGCTCCAGTAATGTTTGCTGCCATTGAGGTTGGTAAGCATGAAAGTGAAAAAGGCAAGCACTAAAGTAATAGAGATGTTGCCCGTAACGTTAGCAGCACCGGGAAGTAGTCCGAGTAGGTTATTGAGCCAGATAAAGAAGAACATGGTGAGCAAATAAGGCATGAATCGCTTATAATTTTTCTTGCCAATGTTAGGCATAGCTACTTCGTCCCTCACAAAGCAAATGAGAAGTTCTAGTAATGTCCAGAAGCCGCGCGGTGTTACTCGTGGCTTGCGTTGATAATTGCGGGCAGCGATTGGAAAAATAACTAGTAGAATCAATACACTGATCAACATGGTAACTATGTTCTTGGTCAGGGATAGGTCATACAACACACGGCCTTGGTCTAACGCAACAATCTTTTCGTCATCACTGAGCACGTAGCCTTTATAGGGTACACGCTGGTGGGTTTCATCTGTAAAACGGCTAGAGGAGAATATTTCTAACCCATTGTCTAAAGAGTAAATGATCACAGGTAGAGAGAGCGTAATATGGGCATGGCCAATGGTAAAAAAGTGCCACTCGTGCGCATCCTTGACGTGGTGCATAATAAAATCCTCGTTCTTGGAAATGTCCTCTGCCCACGCACTAGTTGTGGGGAGAAACGCCATCAAGAGGACGAAACTATGGATAGCATTTCTCACCGTGGTATAAAAATCTTTGTGGAGACCCATCTAAAAATCTTTGAATTTTGTTGCCGATAATACGGCCTTGGGTCTCCATGGCAACTTGTTGGCCCGCTCCTGCGGAGAGCAAATTACCCAATGCACGCGGAATTTCAAATCCTAGTTAGGAATTCTGTGCTCACGTCCAGGGAGGAATGAGCCGATAGCTAAAAGAAAACCACCACTGTAAGCCTGTAATCACTTTGACTGCATTTAGCGGGAGTGTGTATGCAGCACGCCAAAGCTTCTACTTTTAAGTTCTTCTGCAGCCTCCATAAGGCCCAAGTACTTGGCTAGGGGCACAAAGAAGAGCAGCGTCTCCTCGGCAGTTCTGCGTTGGCTCTCGTAAGACTTTGCCTCAATCGTACGTAGGTTGTGCATCCTGTCGGCTAGCTTTACGTACAGCACACGTGGGTCTTCGGCCCCTAAGAGCCTATGGATGTTTTCGGGGTGAGAGAGCAGTACTTTGTAGAGCGTCTCCTGGTTACTCTCCATGTGAGTGACGCCTAGCAAACACTGACGGACAGCAAGTGCCTGGCAGATAGGCTTATGAAGAGCACACGATCCAGCCCCAGAAGAACCTAAGCCGACCACGGCACTAGCACCTACCACAGGATCTTCTTCAAGCTCATCGTGTTGTTGTCTTGCCAAAGACCGTCATACTTCTTTCTTGAAGTTCCTTAGCTGCTGGGTGGAGCCCTAACCGCTGGGCTTGGGGTACGAAAAATTGGAGGGTTTCTTTGGCAATGCGTACTTGGCTTGTCGCAGACTTACCCTCGATGGTACGCATGTTGTGTACACGGTCGGCTAGCTTTACGTAGGCTCAGCGTTTACTTCCGCTTCCATCTCAGCAGGAGGGATTACTAACACAAACTCTGTATAGGCCTGACCAGGTACCGAGCAGGTCTTGCACAACAAGTGCCCACCGTGGGCCTCTATCAGGAGCCTACTAATTGCTAGTCCCATATTTTGGGTCTTTTCTTTGAGCGGAAACAGCGAGAACAGCTCTTGGACCAATGAGGAAGATACTGCTTGGCCTGATAACCTAATGTGCACCCCTTCTTGTCGGGCAATCCATAGACGTACCTGCTCTTCTAGATGATGCGCATGGAGAAATTGCAACACATGTACTATGGCATATTGTAGGTGGTTAAATGAGGTATAAATCGGATAGTCTTCCGAAAGGTCTGCATCTATCTCTTGTTGATAGCCAGCGGCATACGCTGCTACGATGGTGGCCATGCACGCTTGTAGGGAACTCAGCGCTAAGTGAGGAGCAATGTACCCTTCAGTCATCACCGCTATCAGGTTTTTGTTGATGTGCGTGCCTTGTTTGAGTACTTCCAGAGCTGTGGGGAAGAAATAATGCAGACAATCAGGGACCGTGTCCGGCTCATCTTGTTGTCGTGTCTCTGTATTGTATGTTGTCTCTTGGTTGTGTACAAGTAAGAACTCCTGCACTTGCCGATCAATCATAGTGGCTATGCGTTCTGTAGCAGGATGTGGAAAGTCTCCTTGCCGTACAGCATACTGCTGTTCTTGTATCGCACGGAGCTTCGCTTCAAAGTGTTGTTCCTTACGTCTGGCAAACAAGAGGGCTACAAGGGTAGAGAAAGTTAGCGTATACACCAACGTGTACATGGTGTCGCTATCGGGCGCAGCAATGGAGTTCCCGAGCAACATCGAATAAACAACCATACCAAGTACTGCTCCCAACAAGGTTAATAGCACAAAGGTGACCCAGTCTACCAGGGTAATAAGCAGTAGGATAGCTAAAGTTATATTGATCAGACATTCTATACTGCTTCCCTCTAGAAAGAAGATAAAGCTAGCTGTGAATGGTAGACAATACAGCAAACTAAGATGGTAATAGGTAGGAAAATAAGATAGGAGCCACTTGGGCCAATAGGACTTGAGGAGTAGGCCTACACAAAGCAGAGCCCCAACACTCCTAATGCCTAATAGCCAGTTGTAAGCAGCCGGGGCTGCGTGACTATACATAAAGAAGGGTATCATGTAACTCAATGACATGAAAAGGGCAAATAGCGTAGGATTGGCTCCATACTTTTCTAGGCTATGCCTGGAGTAACCTAACAGTTTCTTAGGCTAGGAATTAGGCTCAGATAGCGCTTGCCAGCACCTTTCCAGGTGGGATTCCATACGTAGACCATTTGCTGGTTGGCCGCTCGGTTGACTACTGAGAACCCTTTATTCTGAAAGTAGTGTGTTCCAAAGAAACTCAACGCATTTGTAGCAATAGATACAGGAATAATGAATTCATTACTGATATAGAATCTGCTGAACACAAATACCACAACCGTAATGATAGATGATACTAAGAAAGAGCGCGACTCCGTCTTGAGCCCCATAATGCCAGCAACCAGCGGAATGGTAAAGACTAACGCAATACCTTCTGTCATGAAATTTAATCCCCTCCCTAGATCCACCCCACCGTATTGATCTCTAGGCAGCGCTTTGTAGCATAGTGCCAACAACAGTGCTGTAAGGCCCAGGAAAAACGTAAGGTACCTGGTTAACCTGAGCGCATCTATTGGTCGCTTCATCCTGGGTTGTAGTACATCATGCACCAGCGATACTCCGGCAGTATGCAAGAAAGAGTCAGCAGTAGACATAACGCCTGCGATAAACCCAGCACCAATAACCCCTCTTGCCCCTACAGGTAGGTAATGCTTAACGATGTATACAAGAACATTGCTACCCTGTTCGGGCATATTTACATCAACAGTCAACCGAAGCACAATAGCTGCCAAACCAATCAAGGTCAATAACACGTAAAACACTGTAAGAAAACTCAGGCTTATATAGTAGCTATTAACAAGCTGAGGTTTGTCTCTTGCCATAAGCATCCGCTGTATGAAAGGAAAACTAAGGGGAAAGGCAGGAAAAAGGTCCCATATACAATAGAACAAATAATCTTTACGGCTGGGATGGTGCAACACATCGAACACTGCTGTAGGTACTTGACTGAATAGCGCCTTAATGCCGCCCACGCGATAGAGCACCGCATAAGCGACCAAAGGCACGAAAACCAAAATGGCAATAAACTGCAACACATCGGTAACAGCCACGGCTTTCATCCCTCCACGAGCAGCATAAAGCACCAGAAAGAAGCCTCCTAAAAAGATGCTTAATTGGCTTGGTAGGTTAAACAATACCCCAATATAGCCAAGCCAGATCATCTGTAACGCCACCAAGGCGACACTATAGAAAGTGCCCAGGATACCCATCCACCATCTTGCTCTCTGACCATACAACCGGCCCATCAGCTCAGGCAACGTCCAACAACCTTCGAAATACTGAATGCTGGGCGCGATATACCAGGCAATAAATAAGTAAGTAATAATGGCGCCACAAAGGATGATAGACAAAACCGGCAAGATCCCATCGTCAAAAACATAGCCTACATACCCTATACCCTGTGATCCTGTGATGTAGGTAGCCAGCATGGTCATGGTGAGAACGCCCGTTCCAAATTGCTTGTTGGCAACGGCATACTCCCGCATGTTCTTCACACCTCTACCTGACCAAAGGCCCACGGCCAGGGTAAGAAGCAAAAAGGAGCTTACAATGAGACCATCTACATCAAGCGAGGACGTCATACACAACTACCTCAGTACCGCATACAGCATAAAAAATCGCTACACTACCGCAAACATTTCAGCGTGTATTTTTTTATGATCTTTTGTTACCACTTCCGTTTCAACTTAAAATTGTTGCCTAGATAGACTTTGCGTACCTGTTTATCTTCGACTAGCTCTTCGGCAGTTCCTGACTTTAAGAGGCTGCCCTCAAACATGAGGTAAGCGCGGTCTGTAATAGAAAGTGTTTCATTGACGTTATGATCGGTAATGAGGATGCCAATGTTTTTATTCTTCAACTGCCCTATCAGGATCTGTATTTCTTCTACAGCAATAGGATCAACCCCGGCAAAAGGCTCATCGAGTAACACAAACTTAGGGTTGATGGCCAACGCTCTGGCTATCTCTGTCCTTCTGCGCTCTCCGCCAGACAAAACCATCCCCTTGTTTTTTCTGATGTGGGTAATACTAAACTCTTCAAGCAATGTTTCCATCTTTTCTTTCTGCTCGTTTTTGGGGAGGGCGGTCATCTCTAGCACAGCCATCAAATTTTCCTCTACAGTGAGGTTGCGAAAGACAGAAGCTTCTTGAGGCAAATAACTAATTCCTCTTTGTGCTCTTTTGTATAGTGGCAGTGACGTAATACGCTCTTCATTCAGATATACTTCTCCTGCATTAGGTTTGACCAACCCCACGATCATGTAAAAAGTGGTGGTCTTGCCAGCGCCGTTAGGGCCTAGCAATCCTACAATCTCCCCCTGCGATACAGAAGGAGAAACGTCTCTAACGACCGTATGGCCTTTGTATCTTTTCACTAGGTTTTCAGCACGCAACTGCATAAGGCATATCTTCTTGGGTGAGCAAAGTTAATACATAGTCCTTTATATCGCTTGTAAGTCCTTGATGTTCAATTGTAAGCTTATATTTCCTAAATAGTTGTTTTCTTCGATAGTATAGACCATACTGAAGGGCCGCTGTGCACACACGAGTGGTTCGTAATGGGCCAACCCAAACCCAATGGCTTCCAGCGCATGGTCAGAGCCTTGTTGATGTACATACAGCTTGAGGTGTTGTCCCTTAAGGATGGTATAACTTCTAGACATTACATTTTCTGTAGCAAAGACCGCCTTCATATTGCCCGTTCCAAAGGGAGCCATCTGCTTTAGTACGTTGTAAAACTTAAAATTGATGTCCTCGAACACAAGCGACAAATCAATTTCCTGGGGAGGAATAAGTAACGCATCTGTAATGCTACTGGCCACTACCTCTTCAAACCGTTGTTGAAAAGCTGCCACATGCTCAAGGGGTAGGGTAAGCCCTGCCGCATAGGCATGCCCTCCGTACCGATCCAATAAATCGGCGCAAGCTGAGAGCGCTTGGTAGACATTGTAACCCGCTATAGAACGGGCAGATCCCGTGGCCTTACCATGAGCGGCTGTGAGGATGACTGTGGGGCGGTAGTACTGCTCAATGCACCGTGCCGCTACGATGCCTACAACACCCTTGTGCCAATCATCTTTGAACAATACGGTCGTTTTTGAACGGGCTAGGTGAGGTTTGGCATTGATCATGGCGATAGCCTCCTCTGTGGTCATTCTATCAACGTTTCTTCTTAAGTTATTCTTCTGGTTAAGGGCATGGGCCAGGTGTGCTGCTTCTGTTGGGTCTGATGCCAAGAGCAGGTTCACGGCTAGGTTGGCACGATCCATCCTACCTGCGGCATTGATACGTGGTCCCACGCTAAAGACAAGCTGCGAGATACTCAAAGGGGACGTTAAGTTACAGATCTCCATCAATGCTTTCAGACCAGGCCGTGGCGCAGTGTTCATCTTTTTCAACCCATAGTAGGCCATAATTCTATTTTCTCCTACAATCGGTACGATATCAGAGGCAATACTTACGGTAACCAGGTCTAAATAATCGTATACGTTTTCTTCTGGAAGGCCTTGTTGAAGCGTTAAAGCTTGGAGTAGCTTAAAGCCTACACCGCACCCAGACAATACTTTGTCAGGATAAGCACAATCTTGTTGTTTGGGGTCTAGGATGGCATAGGCATCGGGCAATACATCGCCAGGCTCATGATGGTCGGATACAATTACATCTATTCCCAGCGCATTGGCTTGTTGTATACAAGTGGTGTCTTTGATGCCACAGTCTAAAGTAATGATCAGCTTAAAGCCAGCCTTGGCTGCCCAGTTGACGGCTTGCATAGAAATGCCATAACCCTCCGCATACCGATCTGGAATATAGAAGTCTGCATGGGCTTGCAAATTTTTCAAAAATCCATAGAACATGGCTACTGAGGTCACGCCGTCTACGTCATAATCGCCATAGACCAGAATAGGTTCTTTTTGTGAAATGGCTCGAGACAACCGATGGACTGCCTTGTCCATGTCTTTCATGATAAAAGGATCGTGTAGGGTATCTAAAGATGGCCTAAAGTAAGCCTTGGCCTGGTCAAAGTTAGTAACGCCTTTTTGCACGAGTAGCGCAGCAATGGTAGGGCGGACACCCAGGGAGGTAGCAAGCTCACCAACTTGATGCGCAGTAGGTAGAGGACGAAAAAGCCATCTTTTGATCATGTGGGGCGGCTAACTACTTCGGTGGTCATTGCATGATTGCTGTCAATACTAACGTATTCTCTCGGCAACCTTAACCAATTTTTCGTCTTTTCTGATGTAATGATTGGCTAGCAGGTTACCGACCAAAGCCATCGCAGGTAACAAGCAATGCATAAGCAGCTGTATTTCTTTTTGTCTTTGTATAGATAGGTACAAAGTCAAGCCGAGCAGTGTGGCCAACACATAGGCATTAAGCAGCCCTAACTTGAGTTGAAAACCCCTACTATTGTACTTACAAAGTCCATAAATGGCGATAAAAATTGCTGTCAAGTTCAAAGATCTGGCCAGCAACGCAAGAAGCAATGGGATGATAAATACAGGGGCATCGTGTGAGTATTCTCTAAAAGGGTTCGAATCAACATGGTACTCTCTTCCCAATTTCAAATTGGGTTCTCTCGCTTTTGTGTCCCAAATGGGCATTAGTACTACCAAACATAGCACAGCAATGGTGGCAATCAGGAAAATTGATTGGGGGCGATACAGCATTACTTACAGCATTAACGATTGGATATGATAATACAGAACCAGCGCTTAGCACATTTAAAGTTTAAGGGGAAACAACGCGGCCCATGACACCACAAATCCCCTGCAAGAAGACACCGACCACTGCATGCTTGAGATATATGTAGCCCCGTCTTACCCACAATGATGTTTAGTTTGCCAGATTAACCTCCCATAAGGCAGGTCAAAAGTAAGAGCAATGGCGAGCCATACAACCAAATCTCTTACGCGCATGAGCTTCCTCTTGAGCAAAAGAAAGTCCCGCATGCAGGCCAATCCCTTTGACACCTCCCGTAATGAGTACGACTTTACCTTTATAGTTATGAAACATCGAAATAATGTCTAATTGCAGAAAACCTACGCCCTTGCTTCTTGAAAAATTATCTTTGTACTACGAGCGATTTCTCAAAAAAGAAATTAAGAAACAAGTAATCCTACTTATTTTTTTACATGGGTAGCATCTTTGATGCCGCCACCAACACGACCAACTTGTTGGATTATGTATTTTTTGTCAGACTAAGCAGCTTGTGCGGTAAGATTCAGTGCTACAAAAAATCAAGTAATACAGATAGTATAGACGTAAAAAAAAGTTACTTGTTTTGAATACCACCGATGAAGTAGTCATCATCGTATGTGCATTATGCTGCTTAAAATGAGTAATGGAGCTACCTCAACAAAACAAAACCATCTTAATAGGATTAGCGTATGCCAAGCAGATCCGTCTCGTGTTTCAGGGAAATGGTTTGAAAGCTTTTATCAGTCACTCAGTATTGCGGAGAGGGCAAGGGCACATCGCTTTGTCAAGCAAAAAGACCGCGTGAGCCATGTGATTACCTATGGACTCTTGCGACTTATTCTGGGCTATCACTGTCAACTGCAGCCCAAAGAAATTCAGATACATAGAAGTGCCTTGGGAAAGCCTTACGTTACTGACGATAAGCACTTTAATCTATCCCACACCAAATTGCTGTTGCCGGAGATAAAGTGGGCATTGATGTTGAGAGACTATTGCAGAATAGTTGCTGGATGTTTCCCACTCTTTTTGGGAGGCATATTTGGTCTTTCACATACCTGTTTGCGGCCCAATGGGCTCCTTAAAGCGGCCTATCAAGTCTTATA
>JBJORC010000061.1:0-8207 GCA_046049605.1 Bacteroidota bacterium | reverse complement strand
ATTGGCAGGTAATTTTTTGGCTATCTTGTTTTGGGGCTTTTTCCCACTAGACTTTCGTCAAAAATTGTGCCTGGATACAAACTCATTGCTCCCACGTTTTATTTGTTAAGGATCAACTAATAAGACCCTAGGTTACTTTGCTAGATACTTTAATGTCCACAGAATTGAAGGGAGACATTTTTGGGCGCATTCTTGGTGGGTGGGAGATAGTGACTTTGACATTGCTATAAGAATCATAAGAGATCAAATACCTTACTAACACCCACCTATGACCAATGAGGCGATAGCTGAGGAGGCTAATGAAGTTTTAGCACATCAAAGACTACGAAATGCGCGATACCCAGATACAATAGCGGAGGTTAATGCTGAATGGCAGCAGATCAAGGGCGCACTTATTGATATAGGAGTGCCCGCACGCTTACTCAATGATTGAGGATTGCTTACTGGACATTCAGTTGCGTAGGGAAATATAGGGGAAAAAGTGTGTGGCATAGTGTTTAACAGTTAGCCCTCATTTTTCTTTGTTGTGATCCCTATAAAGCCACGTTGCCTTGCGTATGGTCACGGCGGTATCTACAGGAAGTATCGCCAATCCCTATGCTGTCATCAAATTTCTAAGATACCTGAAGCGCCTGTTTAATAAGTGACTCCAGAGACGCAGCGTCTGGATGAGTACTGCGTGCCTTGGCAATAGCCTTTTCGGCCACAGTTTTGCCGATTCCCAACTTCATTAGTGCTGCCAAGGCTTCTTGGCCTATCGGGTCGGGTCCCTGAATTGCCGAGATGTTTTCGCCTGCTGCAAGCCCATGCGACAGCTTATTTTTGAGCTCTAAAATAATTCGCTGCGCTGCTTTGTCTCCGATTCCCTTGATTCCCTTCAGAACCCCCACCTGGTTATTGATAATGGTCTGCTCTAGTTCCAGCGGACTCAAAGAAGACAGAATAGTCATCGCAGTACGAGGCCCTACGCTGTTCACATTGATCAAGTGAAGAAACCAGTGCCGTTCTTCCCTACTAGCAAAGCCATACAAAGTATGCACATCACCTTTGATGTATTGGTGCGTAAGAAGCTGACAAGTCTCCAACGTTTTGATCGCTGAAAAAGTATGTAAGGAAATTTTAACATCGTAGCCTATGCCTCCTACATCGATTACGGTATAGGTAGGCGTTTTGTGGATGAGTTTTCCAGTAAGGTGTGCAAGCATATTGTTAGATGATAATAAATGAAAAAGATGTAAATTAGGTACGTGTAAATGTTAGGAGTGTGCTTGATCAGTTGCTATTGCATAGATTTCCGCCGAAAGTTGCTATATGAACTTTGCGAATAAGTAAGGGAGTATCCGATACATGGTAGTACGTAAATCTAAGTCGCACTACACACCGAGAAAAGAGTAGCTAGCATCTATTTTTAGTACGACGAGTAGGAGGGGCAGGGGTTTTACTACAGGGCCGTTTGGTGTTGATGCAGTACATGCAGATCGATGAGAGCCTTTACTCTGGCCAAACTTTCTCTGAGCCATATGCGAATCATGGCAAAAGGAGTTGCGTCTTCTGCCGCAAACACCAAAGCAGGGATACCGCAGTATCGACTGATATATAGTGCTCGGTAGCCATGAAAGCGTTGCGTAATAATGGTCAATTTTTGTGCCCCACAAAGCGCTTTGACACGCTTGACCGATGCCAATGTGTTTTCCCCCTTCATATCCAAGATCATTGCCTTGTTAGGCACTCCCAGCTTCACCAATGCTCTCTGCATGGCTATGGGTTCGTTGTAGTATTGTCGATCATGGGTGCCACTGAGTACCAGGAGCTTAACCTTGCCATGCTGATAGAGCGAGGCGGCGGCTTCTATTCTTTTATTAAAAAACGCATTGGAGGTTCCATTGACATGTGTAGGGCTAGTACCCAGCACAAGCCCATAAACTTGGGCACGTACCTGCTGGATTTCGCTATAAACACCTTCTTGTGTGTGAACAATAACCCAAAGATTACAAGCAATGATTAGGCCCAGCAAGACCAGCAGTCCTCCCAGTGCTGTCCTTGTCCATAATTGTAAAGGCGTCATTGGAGGGCCAAATTGATATGCTTGATCAAAAGAACCTGAAATATGTGGCATAAAAAAATAGGATCGAGACCTTTGCACGGTCAATTTAGTAATCAGGGCATATTTTGATAGTTGTATGTCATTCTCAACCGTTGAATCTAGATAGCAGGTTACTTAGTTCATGCAAAAACAGTGGTATAAGCTCAAAGTATTATACTGAAATTTTTCTCGTTAACCCAAAAAAATAGGCGTTTAGAGCATCCCACACCATGAAAAGGTCTCGGATCTACTGAGTTAGTACTCCCGAAACGGAATCACCCCTGCTTCATCTATGTCTAGGTTGTCCGAGGAGTTAGCTATCCCGAGGTCGATTGTCAAGGTAGTATTTTGGGTGATTGGGGCATAGCCTACTTTAACTTGTAAAGTGCCAAAAGAAAAACGTGGATGGGCGCAACGAAATCCCATTCCTAAGGCTTTGCAGAAGCAGCTCTGTAGGACTTTTCCTTGAGCGTCTTCTAGCCTAACTCCCTCTACAAAACCTAAAGCAGCTAGCCGGCAGCCAGCAAAATGCATCGGCGTCAGTAAAACTGTTTCAAGACCCAGATGGAGGCGTTGTGTTCCTCCTAGAAAAGGGTCTCTAAGGCAAGCAGGAGCCTTACTGGCATTAGTGCTAATCAATTCCCCTGTAAACATATTGTGGCCACCCAAATACGTTAGCTTGATAAATTGCCGGATCCATTGATTCCCTATACCAAGTATCGGGGTAAAATACGCTAGCTGAAGCTGTAGAATACCTTGCTCTACAGATTTTTCATGAAAAAATCCACCCACATTAACAGCACCATAAAGATGGCCTAGTTGTTGAATGCGGCCTCCTCGAGCGATGTCCAAGCGCAGGTAAGGTCGATTAACAAATTCCCCGAACTGATAGCCTCCGATGAGATTGACTTTGCTTCCGTACGGAATGTTCTCTACACTGCCTACCCCATAGACTAGCTGGTCTTCGTAATTTTTTTTGTTCGAAAAGCCCAGACTACCAGTTCCAAACACATAATGATGAAAGTATCGATTGGTGTTTTTAGTTACTTCAGGGCGTTTAGCAAAGTGCTGGTGGGCGACTTTTCCCGTCAAGAAGAAGCGGCCCTGGTGTCGATCATCACTAGGACCGATGTTGATTGCAGTGCCCAACCAAACACGCTGTCTATAAAAGGAAAATGATGTTGGTTGAGGGCTGGTGTTACCATCTAGTATCCTCCGCTTTATTTGCCTGGTTTTGCTGATTTCTACATTGCCAGCATAGGCCGTCTGGTCGGTAAAATTTCTAAATACACACACCCTCTTGACACCCTTTTTGGGTGCGTTGAGGTATTGCAACTCACCGGTGAGCCCTGAATTATGAATGTTAGGCACCCTGTAGGTGATGCTGTACCCTAGTCCTTGATCATAAAGGAACCTATTTTCCCATACGTGTCCCCATCCAAACAGGTTATTGTGATTAATCAACAACGACGGCTTGTCAATATCTAGGCTAAGTCTGATAGGAAACCGGTCCTTGGTGGTGATGTGGACATCGATGGCATCTCTACTGCTTCTGTGTTCTTGTACTGTAATTTGTGCGTCTTTGATGTGAGCAAGGTTGCGGAGACGTTCCTGGCTGTCTATGAACTGCTGAGGGACGATGCTATCACCTGATACGAAGCTTAATTGGTCCAAGATGACCCAATCTTTTGTTGTGGTAAAGACAATACCAGCAAGGTGCTTCCATCCAAAGGCCTCAGTGCGAAATACCCCTTGCTTGTCTAGCCGAATAAGGCCAATAGTCTTTCCTTCATAGGGTAAATAGGAAGCAGTCGTTAGCTCTGTTTGTAGCGCTTGTGTACGAATAAGGAGGCAATTGAGCAACCATCGTGTGAACCCGTTTTTGGGGAACCTTCTTCTAAGTTGTTGTGCTAAGTCCTCCGATAGAAGAGTGTCATTGGCGGTATCATGATGATACACTTCCTGATCCGCAGTAAGCTGCTTGGCCGATAGTAGGGGTACAGCGCAGGTAAGGAAAAAAAGAAGGACAATCCAGGACTTTCGGAGGGACACAGTCAATTTTTTAAAAAAACCCAAGTTAGCGAAAGTGTGTGAGAAGCTACCTTCTGGTTAGGCAGTTGTCTAGCCAATGGCAGTAGTAGATGCTATGAATGCGTGCTATTTTTGTTGGGGTGGAGGAGTTATGATTCATGCTTGATATAACGCTCTGTGATGAACAGTAACAATTTGCTGCACGACCGAACTGGCTAAAAACAATGAATCAGTGATGCGCCTACGTCGTCTTTTGTTCCCCCTTGCTTGCCTATTGCTAGCTCACACTGCAGTATTGGCGCATGTTGATAAGGAGCTGTTGCGAACATACAAAGTAGCCAAGCAATATTACGCTGCTTCGGACTATGCAGCAGCTAAGGCTGCATTGGTGCCTTCTATAAAGGCGGAAAAAAATGATATTACCCCCTACGCCTTGTTCTATTATGCCTTATCTGCTTACTATCACGAAGAGCCGACCTTAGCAGAAAGCACTTTTACAACGATCATTGAGGAATATCCTGGTTGGGAGCAGCAAGATGAGGTCTGGTACTGGCTAGGTCAACTAAGGTTCGAAGCAGAAGACTATAGTGCAGGGCTAGACAGACTGGCCAAAATTACGGATAAGACGTTTGCAGTGTACTCAGAGCAGATGAAAGTATATTTTTTACAGCAACTAGATGATATTTTTTTGCTGCAAACAATCTTCAGGCAGTACTCCGAAGACCGGGACGTAGCCCAGGTCTTATTTAACAAAGTAGCACAACAGCCATTGATAAGCCGCGACCTTGACTTACTCAACACACTGGCACGTGATTTCAATTTTAGTTTGAAGGAACACGATCCCCTCAAAGAGACGGTATCTCTAAAGAAGGGCAGTTATAACGTAGGTGTATTCTTTCCCTTTTTTGTAGATGAGGTGGATTACGAAGAAGAAAGTAGCAATCTATTTGTCATAGCGCTTTATCAAGGCATCAAAGCTGCTGTGGCAGCATTGGCTGATCAGGGAATCAAGATTAATCTCTTTGCCTATGATACGAAAAAAGACCCTGTGACCACTGCTGCTTTGCTAGAACAAGAGGATGTCAAGGACATGGACCTTATTATTGGTCCTCTGTATGCAGCTACCCTACCCTTAGTAGCTGATTTTGCGCGAGCGCATCAAATCAATCTTTTCAATCCACTCTCTGAAAACACGGATGTGGTAGGAGATAACCCCTTCGTCTTCTTGTTTAAATCGAGCTTAGAGACACAAGCCAGAAAAGCTGCTGAATTCACGCTACAAAACTCCAACGAGGAACTTAACGTGGGTATTGTCTATGGAACCTCAAAAGCAGACGCCATGCAAGCCCACACGTACAAACAATGTATTGAGCACAGCACTGGGAAAGAAGTGGCCTTGATGCTCTCCATAACGCCAGAAGAAGCACAAAGCTCCTTGAATGCATTGAGAGAGACTTCAGAGGACGTTGTTGGTGAGGCGCAAGAAGTAGCCAACAAGGAGCTGCTCAGTCTAAACGGCCTAACGCACATTTATGTGGCTGCCAAAGATGAACTGATCGTTGCCAACATACTTAGTGCGGTAGAAATGTTGAAGTACTCTCCTTGTATTATCGGTCATGAAGCATGGATACACCACAGCTCTTTCACTTTTGATCAACTCAAACAACATCGCTTGTATCTTGTAGCGCCTGATCATATTGATTATGAAAAATCGGATATCCATGAGTTCAGAAGCAGTTTTTATGACCGCTTCGCGCAGTATCCAACCACTTACGCTTGTACAGGTTATGAGATGATGCTTTTTTTGGGCCACATGCTGGCTCGGTACGGGGTCTACTTTCAGAAGCACTGGACAAAGGAGTCTTACTCAAGAGCCATTTTTGAGAGTATTGCTTATGGGATACATCACGATAATCAGCATGTGCCCATTGTGCGGTTTCAAAAAGATCAATTTGTTATTTGTAATCAAGGAATGCTTAGAGATTGAGGAAACATGACAAAGCATAAAGCTCAGCCATGCAACTGTACTAAAGTTGCTGCGCCAACTATTAGGTCGCGTAGTGCGAGGTTGTTGACGCACCTCATTGTCTTGCCCATTCTCGCTTATCAATGGTTTATAGCACCACTCATTGGCGATTGTTGTCGTTTCCAGCCCTGCTGCTCAACCTATGCCAAAGAAGTCATCATTAAATATGGTGCAAACAAAGGCATATGGTTAGGCATCAAGCGACTAGCGCGTTGTCATCCGTGGGGTGGGAGCAGCTACGACCCCGTCCCTTGACGAATAACAGCGAGCTCAATACTACTTCAGTGTCTATACTTGTCTGGGTGTTAGCTAGCAAGTACACTCAGCAGCGTCTAGTAATGCTTAAACAAAAGAATCTGATGCTGATGAAAACAAAAATACATTTGTCATGATAAGGTGCTTACATACCCATACCAGGCGTGATAAGAAGAGTAGGAGCAATAGGGCTACAGCAAGGGTGGAATAAAAGAGATAGATAATCATCACGCTATCCCGTACGTTCTTTTTTATCTATGCTGTATCTAAGAAGAACGATGCCAACTACGACCAAGGGAAAACTTAGTATTTGTGGAGTCCTAAGTGGTCCTAGGATGGTTTCACCTACAATATCGCTTTCTTTAAAAAATTCGTACACAATCCGTAAACCAAAAACAAGGGTAAGAAACAAACCAAATAGGGCTCCAGGGCGTAGTCTGTTTTTTTTAATTTTCCATTGATGGAGCAGCAGTAAGAACAGTATAAAACACGAAAAAGCTTCATAGAGTTGTGCCGGATGTCTAGGAATTCCTAAAGTGGTAATATGAGCTAATGGTGCCCCTTTTCGGTTTTTAGATAGTGTATACTGCAAGGGCGAACTGCTTGGCTCATAGATGTGCTGCGTTGTGTAGGTATCTTCTGTTAAGAAGTGTTTGACGTTATGCTCCAAAAAGTTCCGGATAGCCCCTTCTTCGAAGCCACCATGCTTAAAAGTAATGGTTAGGATAATAGGTTGATATTTGCCATCATTCTGCAGTTGCGCATTGCCCTTTGTCACTTTAATGCTGTCAATAGCCCTGCTAATTTCCTGAAGCCGGTGTGTGGTATCTCGTGCAAACAAGACGCCATGTTGGTTATCGGTAGGTTTACCAATAATCTCTGAATTCATGAAGTTGCCTATTCTTATCAAACAACCTGCCAAAGCGGCTACAATCATCATGCGGTCGGCGACCCACAAGTAGCTCTGACCAATTCTGCGTTGTTTTTTGATGATGAGCTTGGGAGGGAAAATACGCATGGTAACACCATAGCCTGCATAGATGAAAATAGCCGTCAAAATGCCTATAGCAGCGCCATGACTGGCTAAACCTGAATAACCTGTAAACCTGAAAGCAGGTGTAAAAACAAAAGGCAAGAAAATTTCCAGTGGATGCTGAGAATAGTAGGAAAAATCATAAAACAATATGTGCCCTAGCCGTGCCCCAACAATCGTGCCTAACATGGTATGGATTACCAATCCATCTAAATCGTTCACAGGCTTTCCCTCCTCCTTTAGGAAATGATACCATAGTTGTCGGCCCAATAAAAATCCTAATGCAAACAATAAGCCGTACCATCGGATTTCAAAAGCGCCTAGACGTAGGAGGACCGGATTGATGTCCCAGATGACATAGTATAACAACATATAAGCGAAAAGTCTAGGCTAAAAAGTTACAAAAAATAGCTGAAAATAGTCACGGGAGACGTTCATCATAGCACCAACCTGATATTGTTGCAAAGGTATTTGTAGATTAAAAGTAAGTGCAGCAGAGCCGATAGGCGGTAAGCGAGCTGTTACCGTCCCTGCTCTATTGCGTCACTCACTGCAAACCTATACCCGTACGCCCATTAAAACTTCTCACCCCCTAAGCTACACAAGTTACTACGTAGAGAAAAGAAAGACCAAGCGCGTCTTTCTTAAGCAGATAGCACAACTCATCCATTGAGAGCCTGTTACTAGCGTGCTGCAAAAGTATTATCCCACAAGACAGGCAGCCCAAGGCAGAAAAGCCTATCCAGCCCTAGTACTCTGAGACTATTGCAGAATAGTTG
>JBJORC010000060.1:0-2628 GCA_046049605.1 Bacteroidota bacterium | reverse complement strand
ATTGGCAGGTAATTTTTTGGCTATCTTGTTTTGGGGCTTTTTCCCACTAGACTTTCGTCAAAAATTGTGCCTGGATACAAACTCATTGCTCCCACGTTTTATTTGTTAAGGATCAACTAATTAATCCAGACGAAAATGGAGTCTTCTCATCAGATGCAATAACTAGTTCAATACGCCCCAATACAACACTAATTGTATGGAACCATGCATCTAATGTAACGGGGCAGATTAGTCCTGTAGACCTTGTAGTAAGAATTGCGAAGGATAAAAAAATTTTAACACTTCTAGACTGTTCTCAAACGGTAGGCATGTTGAGCATAGACGCTTTTAGGTTAGATGTCGATTTTATTGCTGGAACTTGCCACAAAGGACTTCTTTCTCTACCAGGGCTCGGTTTCGTGTATATCAAAAATCCAGATCTGGTCGACGGTCTATTACAAGGAGGCGGAGGGTTTAACTCAAAGGATTTGCGACATCCTGCTCTATCACCTTTAAAGTTTGAAGCTGGAACGCCTAATTATTTTGCTATAGCAGCGCTCGATAAAGCGTTGGCGCATCTGCACAAAAATAGAGAACAACGCTTCCATCAGTTTGCCAGTTGGAATGAGGAGTTGGTAATGCAATTGCAAGCCATAGAGGAAGTGGCGTTGTACGGAGCAGAGGGAAGCAGAAAGTTGCCCATAACAAGTTTTAACATCAAAGGTATTTCACCAACGCAGTTAGCCTCCGTGCTTTACAAAGAATACAACATAATTACCCGAGCAGGTATTCACTGCGCTCCTTTTATGCACCAAGTATTAGGAACCTATCCTATGGGATGTGTTAGGGTGAGTATTGGTCATGCCAACACTGTGCAGGATATCTCTGCATTGGTGAGTGCTATAAAAAAGGTAGCCCGAAGTACCCCGGGATGATAAAAGGCGCTTTATTTGTGTCTATCATACGCGCTAGAATAGACGTCATCTCCTTCTACATAAACTATACATTCATGAATGTTGATATAGCCGAGTCTTGGCGCAAGCATCTAGCAAAAGAATTTCAGCAGCCCTACTTTGAAAAGCTTGTCCTGTTTGTCAAGACAGCATACCGGGACCACAAGGTCTACCCCCCTGCCAAGGAAATATTTCGTGCTTTTGAGCTCTGTAGCTTTGAAGCTACCAAAGTTGTTATCTTGGGGCAAGACCCTTACCACGGCCCAGGGCAAGCCAATGGGCTATGCTTTTCCGTCCGAGAGGACGTACCCGTCCCGCCTTCTTTGTTCAACATTTTTACTGAGATTCACAGTGAGCTGGGAGTTGCTATGCCTCCAAACGGCAACTTAGAGCGGTGGGCTAAGCAAGGGGTATTGTTGCTCAACGCCACACTAACCGTGCAAGCCAGCAAACCTGGCTCTCACCAGAAAAAAGGCTGGGAGCAATTTACAGATGCAGTCATCAGGATACTGTCACAAGCCAAGGAGCATGTTGTGTTTCTATTGTGGGGGGCTTATGCACAGCAAAAGATAAGCCTTATTAATAGTAAAAAACACTTGATCCTCACATCGCCACACCCTTCGCCATATTCTGCCAATCGTGGTTTTTTTGGAAATCGACATTTTAGCAAGACCAATGCTTATTTAGAAGCGCATCGATTACAGACTATCCAGTGGTGAGCACTTGATCTGTAAACACCTTATTGTAAATCTTAAACATATGGTCAAATGAACAAAAATACCTTACGTGAAATACATCTAATCGGATTACATCGATTCTTTCTGCTCGTTGCCTGTTGGTTATTGCTATGTATCCCAAATGAGTCACTAGCAACGTCGGTGCCAGCACAGAACTGTTGTTTACACCAAGCAGTCGTACACGGTGATGCGAATGCCGTACAAAACTTGCTACAAGAGGGAGCCAAGGTGGATGCTACAGACAAAAGAGATAGAACTGCCTTAGTACTTGCAGCAGAACGTGGACACACGACAATCATGGAATTATTACTCAAAGCAGGTGCGCATATACATGGACGCAAACAACGTATACCGTTGCATGAAGCTGCCGTACGTGGCCAAGTGGAAAGCATGCGTAAACTCATTCATTACGGAGCTAGTGTCAATAGATTTAATCATGCAGGGTTCACTCCACTAGACTTAGCAGTAATGGGGGGGCACTTAGAAGCTATCCAATTCTTGCTATCTCACAAGGCAAAACAAAAACGAAATAAGCAGGATAAAAGATTTCCACTACACATAGCCGTCAACGGAGAATTTGAGTTTACGCGAAAATTTTTTCAACATCTACTCGAGTGCGAGTACACTAATAACTATGATAAGGTAATGCGTTTTGATGATGCAACCCTTCGGGCCTCTGAAAAAGAAGTGTTGTCCATTGTAGAGTGCTTATTGGAAAATGGTGGGCAAGTGAATAAAAAAGATAGCAAAAGAGAAACACCATTATACTTTGCAGTAAGAAAGCAATACTCCGAGGTGACCAAACTCCTTATAGAACATGGTGCTGAGGTAGATATTGTGAGATTGTTGCAAAAGTATTTATAAATTAAGCTTAAACAAGAGAATGCCTATTAAGGACACTATGGTCATTCTTCCTGCATCACGTACCCTAAAACTATACCTGCCATGCCTATAAAGAC
>JBJORC010000059.1:0-5286 GCA_046049605.1 Bacteroidota bacterium | reverse complement strand
ACACAACCCTATGCCCACTAAGTTACCCCAAAGTATGCCCTGACCTACCATATACAGATTGTTCCAAAGCATGATGCGTTGTATTTGCCCATCAGAAGCACCTAAGGTCTTCAAAATACCGATCATCGACGTTCTTTCCATCATCTGGATGAGCACAATCGAGGCCAAATTAGAGCTGGATACAAGCAGGATGAGGAACATAAATACCAGGGCATTCTTGCGTACAATACCCAACCAGTCGAAGATAGCAGCATACTCACTGGCCGTTGTCTTGACTCCCAAATCATAGTCCAGCCAGGCCATTAGTTGATCGGCTGTTGCCTGCATTTTTCGGAGGTCATGCAAAAAAATCTCATACCCTCCTACTAGGCTATCTGGCCAGTTATTGAGTCGTTGAATAAGCCTCAGATCACAAAAAGCGAGTTTATCGTCAAGCTCTGCGATTTGTGTTTTGTAGAGTCCTACTACCCGGAGTCTCCTATACCTAGGAGGTTGTTGTATCACATAGGCTGTCACCTCATCGCCTACTTGTATCCGCAGCCGATTGGCAGTTTTGGTACTTAACACAATGTCCTGGTTGTAGCCTTGGGGCCTGAAATCAATGAGTTGGCCCGCTGTCAAGTAGGTGTTCAGGTTATCGTGCGTTGCATCAGGGTCCAGTCCTTTGCACACAACGCCCTCTACCTCTTCTGCTGCCTTGAGTAACACCGCTTTGTGGGCAAAAGCTTGGGTGGCTTTGATGGCATTTGGAAATGCTTGCTGTAGTCCTTGTAACTTGTGTTTCTCTAGCGGAGGCTCTTCGTAAGACCCGTTCAAGGAATACTTGGCCACTTGCAAGTGGCCGCTAAAGCTGGTCAGCTTTTGTTCGATGGTTTGCTGAAAGCCCTGCATGGTCAAGAAAGCAATGAGCGTAGTGGCGAGTCCCAAGGCTACACTGATGACCCCTATTTTGTGAACAATCTTTGTAAAAGCCTTTTGCGGTGCTTGGCGAAGACGGCAGGCGATGAAGTAAGGGGTATACAACGCAGTGTTTATTGTCAGTTTAGAAGCCTCGCTGCAGATGGAATGCGTGGCAAAGTACATACTAATTTTGACTCCTTATGTACAAGAAGCGACTTTCAGGACTCTTCGTACCTTTGTTGCTCATGCTCAGCTGCATGACCGTTCCCCAGCGTGGATCTAGCCCCGGTTGCCTCGTTTTACCCGGTGCAACACAACTAGCAGCCTACCTGCCCCTGCTCCAAGGCAAAAAGGTAGCCCTAGTGGTGAACGCCACTTCGTGTGTGGGCCCAAAATATCTGGTTGACGTACTCCTTGATGCAGGCATTGCGGTGCAAAAGGTACTTGCGCCTCAACATGGCTTTCGGGGTGATCATGGAGCAGGAAAATTTATTGATGATACCGTAGACCCTAGCACAAGGTTGCCCATTATTTCCTTGTATGGCGCAGTCAGAAAGCCTACCCAGGCAATGCTAGCCGATGTGGACGTAGTTGTCTTCGACATCCAAGACGTAGGGGTGCGGTGCTATACCTACCTAAGTACGCTCCATTACGTAATGGAAGCCTGTGCTGTGTATCAATGCCCTCTGCTTGTGCTAGACCAGCCCAATCCTAATGGGCACTATGTAGATGGACCTGTGTTGGACTTGGCTTTTCAGTCTTTCGTAGGCAAACATCCTATTCCTGTGGTGCATGGCATGACCTTGGGAGAAATGGCGTGTATGATTAATGGCGAAGGATGGCTCCAAGACCATCTTCAGTGTGCCTTGACAGTCATTCCGGTGAAGCGCTATTCTCATCAAACACCCTATGCTTTGCCCATCCCTACATCGCCCAATTTGCCCAACGATCAGGACGTGGCGTTGTACCCTTGTCTGAGCTTTTTTGAAGGAACCACCATCAGTACAGGCCGGAGCACTCCTTTCCTGTTTCAGGTACTAGGCTATCCAGATCCCAGTTTCGGGACATTCCAATTCACACCATCAGTATGCCTGGTAAGGCACCATCTCCCAAATATCAAGACCAATGCTGCTTTGGCATGGACTTGCGGAATGCACAGGGCCCCATTGCCTTGATTTACAGTATTTACTGCGGTTTTTCCAGTTGGCTACCGTCCAGGGAGCATCGTTTTTTGGCCCTACTTTTGATATGCATGCAGGTAGTGAATTGTTGCGGCAGCAAATGGAGGCAGGGTGTTCTGAGGAGGCAATTCGGGCTAGCTGGCAAGAGGGACTAAAAGCGTATGGCGTGATGCGTAAAAAGCACCTCTTGTATGACTAAAAGTGTATGTACCACAAGATCCGTTAAGCACCCATCTCAGCGCCCAATGACTGAATCCATCCATAAAATCTTCTGTCCAGCTCTTTAATGGAAAGACTTCGCAAGTGTTGGGCCACGAAAAAGTTGTCCACTGTGGCCAGCCTTACTTAGGCTATGTGCGACAAGATTGTAAACACTAAGTTGGGATTCCCATCGGCACTAGGCTACAAGAAGGACCTACCGAAGGAAGCTGTCTTGCGGCCTACTATGTTATTCGTGGGATGGGAGCTACATTTGCAGCAGTTCCAATTTTCTTTAATCCAGCCAATATGAAAGTCATAGAGATTATAGGGTATAAAAGAGCAAATCTCGGAAAGCAGAAAGCAAAACGACTCAGAAGAGACGCCAATGCACCCTGTGTGCTGTATGGTGGTCAGGAGCAGGTTCATTTTTACACCCCTATGGCACTACTCAGGGATCTTGTCTACACCCCCGATGCCCGTTTTGTCCACCTCACTATCGAAGGCATGGCCTACCAATGTATTCTCCAGGACATTCAGTTTCACCCGGTGAGTGAGATGATCCTTCATGTAGACTTCTTACAAATCTTTGATGACAAGCAAGTCAAGATGCAAATCCCTACGATGCTCATAGGAAAAGCACCTGGTGTTATCCAAGGAGGGAGTCTCGCAAAAAAACTTAGAAAGTTACTCGTCATTGCTTATCCCAAAGATATGCCCGCCCACATTCAGGTAGATGTTTCTGCCCTTGAGTTGGGGCAAATGGTGCGTGTAAGAGACATCAAGACAGAGCATTATACCATCGTGGCCGCACCCGGCATACCTGTAGCCTCCGTAGAGATTCCTAGAGCCTTGCGCAGTGCTGCTGGTAAAGCAGAAGGGGTAGAAGCGACGGTGGGTGGGGTCAGCAAGGGGTAGATGACCTGTGCAGCAATGGAGGGTTACAAGTTGCCGTCAGGATGGATAGACTTCTGCCGTGCATGCATATAAAAATTAATAATCATGGTAAACAAAAAAATCAACTTTTTCATAGCTGTAATACTTTTTACAGCTTGGGCAACAGTATGTAGAGGAGGCGATAAAAACTCTTCTGATAACAAAACAACACGAGAAAAACTCGATTATGTTTTCAACAGCACTCAAACAAAGGAAAAATTAGACGTTGGGAAATCTTTAATTATAGGTAAACTCAAAAATTCTGGAGTTGAAGGTGCGGAACTTGAAAAATTGATAGCTACTGCAATTAATAAATTAAACGAAAGGAATTACGAATACCATAAAGTACTATTTAAAAAGAATTCTGAACTACACTTTCGTTCCAGGGAAATTAGTCAAGAGAACAGGGCGTTCGTTCTAAGTTCGGTGGAGAAGTTACAGCCTGAAATAGAATGTTTAAACAGCAGAGATGATTTTGTGGGGATGCTAAAGAAACTTGGCTTTTCGCAATCGGAAGATGTGATTAATTCAAAACTGGACGAAATCGGCATAACCAATCAACATATAACTACATTGAAGACCCTAATTAAGGATGGTCCATTCATAGGCCAGCTTACAGATGCTTGGATTGGTTATATTGAGTCAATTCTTCAGCAGCTCAAAGCTATATAGCCTGGGTGTTTTATGCGTACTTGTTCGTATTGCCGCTTGGGTAACTTGGTAAAAGTGTGAATCGTGTGGTCCACCCCGTCATGAGCACTTGCTCCGCGTAGTTTCTTTGGCAGCCAAACATATTGCGTTACGGGCTGCTATCGCGCATCATTCAGAACGTATCACTCCATGAAGTACCTCATCGTGGGCTTGGGGAATATAGGCACTGAATATGCCTTGACAAGGCACAACATGGGCTTCATGGTGTTGGACGAACTGGCTAAGGTACAAGGAGTAACATTTCAGCCGGGTCGGTTGGCCGCTTTGGCTGTTTTCAGACACCGTGGCCGAACGCTCTGCTTGATCAAGCCTAGTACCTACATGAACCATAGTGGTCAGGCGGTGGCCTACTGGCTCAGTAAGCTCAAATTACCTGTAGTACAGAGTCTTGTGGTGGTAGATGATGTAGCCATGCCTTTTGGCAAGCTGAGGATTCGGGCTCAAGGTGCTGCTGCTGGCCATAACGGGCTGAAGAGTATCGAGGCCAGCTTAGGCACCCAAGCTTATCCACGCCTTCGCGTAGGCATTGGCAATGACTTCCCCAAAGGACGCCAGGCTGATTACGTACTTGCCCCATTTACGGAAAAAGAACTGGAAGTACTGCCTGCGCGTATTGATCAGGCCTGCCAAATGATGAATGCTTTTTGCACGTTAGGCATTGCGCATACGATGGAGCAGTATAACGGCGCTGAAGGCATATAAGCCGCCACCTCGTCGGTGGCCCCTACTTCTTTGCTAGGATGAAAAAGGTGAGCAAAAATCTTCGCTGCTGAGGTTCTTACAGCTATAATCCTTGTTGCAGGGCTATCCCACCTAAACTCGGCCTTAAAGGCCTCAGACAGTAGGTGGTCTTTAATGCCCTGCAACTGCAGATTTTTTCACGCCCCCAAAACCAAGGCGGCAGTTTAGTGTAGGGAGCACACACAACCGCTGCTCTCATTGCAAAGACCTACCTAGAGATAAGGGGCGTCAGTATTTCAAGAGGAAGGTTTGTAAGTTTTCTTGTGCTTGAGGACACTAAAAGCGGGTGAGTTAGGGAAACTTGAGCCTGAGAGCGCGGAAACGGTAGCCTCCGCTCACTAAGCGGTGACCTTTTGGGTTCTTTTTTGTGTGGTAGACAAAAAGGGACGCCACCGCGACGAGAGGAAAAGAGGCGTTCATGGTACTTTTCCGAAAATACTCTACCTAGTCGCCCCTTAACAAAGGGGAATTTCATTGCATACTATGCGTTAAGGGATATTTTTTGAAATTTTTACCCAAAATAGCGTAGCAAAAAACGCAAGGAAAGGATAAATTTAGTTCAAAACCTTGCAGAAAATATCACCGTTATGTTAGGAAAATCTCCTCATCAACAACAAAC
>JBJORC010000058.1:0-4460 GCA_046049605.1 Bacteroidota bacterium | reverse complement strand
AGTTTGAATTTAAACAGGTGTCGCCTCATCACCGACGCCGGCCTGCGAGCCTTGAGGCAGGATTACCCACACATTCGGATTTTCGAGCGGCCATAGCGTGGGTGATGTTGGCTTAGGATTTTGCTATCCCTGATAGGGGTAAGCCGAGACCTTTGCACAATCTACCCAGTTTAAGACCTTTGCATGGTCAATTTAGTAATTAGGGCATATTTTGATAGTTGTATGTCACTCTCAACCTTTGAATCTAGATAGCAGGTTCTTTAGTTTATGCCAACACAGTGGTATAAGCTCAAAGTATTATACTGAAATTTTTCTCGTTAACCCAAAAAGTAGGCGTTTAGAGCATCCTACACCATGCAAAGGTCTTATTCTATGTGTATTTAAAAGAAAGTGCGTTTAGGTTTAGTAAAAGGGAGAGGGATTTGTACCGATTGTTGCTAGGACAATTAAAATAATTGCCTCTCTAAGGGTTACCAGCCCTGATTTCCTAGTAGTATGCTTAGACAACAAACTTGGAATACGGCATAAAATTTTTAGTTTTGCCTGACGTTATCACAACCCAACAAAATAATGAAGAAGCTGGTCTTTACACTTTTACTTTCTATTTCCTCTATCCATATATGGGCACAGGAGGCACAAGACAATGAGCAAAGCACTCAGAAAACAATTACCTCAATGCCGGGAACCGAGAATGATGAGCATAAAGATCACTCTATCCAGCTAGCAGCGATGCCCGTGAAACCACCCAATTATGGTAGCTTGGTGATAGACTGGGGGTTTAACTTTCTGAGGGATTGCCCTTCTGAAATGAAGTCAAAAGATTGGGGAGCTCGGTTTGCGAGTGTAGGCCTCTGCTATAACATTCGTCTGGGTCACTCTCACTTCACCATTAGCCCAGGTATAGGCTTAAGGTTTGAGGGATACAGGTTGAAAGAGGGCACGACGCTAGAAAGCCGTAAAACGACAGTGTTCAAAACGGATAGCAGCAATTCAAAAAATACTCTGTCAGCCCTTGATATACGTTACGTTGATCTCGTGATGGAGGCAAAGTTTAATGCTAATAGCAAATATCCCAAGGAGAGTTTTTTTGTGGCCCTAGGTGGTAAGGCAGGTTGGCCCTGGAAAGCTTGTGCTACAGTGCGGTACAAGGAATATGACGAGGCTAAGGAACACAATAATTGGGAAACCTTCCACCTCAATAAGATACATTACGGCATACATGCTAGACTGGGATGGGGAAGGTTTGGACTCTGCTACACGCACATGCTTTCTAGGCTCTTCAACGGGGAGGGGCCTAGCACTACACAGCCTTGCAGTCTGGGGCTTTCTATCGACCTTTTTTAAGTACTATGCCCCCTTGCGCAGCCTAGCTACGGGAATGTGTAATTGTTCTCTGTATTTGGCTACTGTTCTTCTAGCTATGGGATAGCCTTGTACTTTGAGCAGGGCGGCAATCTTGTCGTCGGTATGGGGAAGTTGCTTGTTTTCATTCTCGATAATTTCTGCAATGGCCTTCTTGACAGCTCTGTTGCTTACTTCTTCACCCGAAGTAGTAGTGATGGCTTGAGTAAAGAAGAATTTTAGGGGGTAAATGCCAAAATCAGTCTGTACAGACTTATTATTTACTATCCTGGCTACAGTAGAGACATCTATGCCGATCTCTCGTGCTACACACTTCAGACCCATGGGCCTGAGCTTGTGCTCCTCTTCTTCCATGAAGAAGGCACATTGTAGCTTCACGATGGCTTTCATAGTATTCAGTAGTGTACGCCGTCGCTGTTGAACAGCATCAATAAACCATTGGGCAGCTTCTATTTTCTTTCTTACAAAAGAAACTGCTTCCTTGGTTCTTTCATCCTTTTTTGTATGCTTATGGTAGCTCTCCAGCATAGCAACATAGCTCTTTCTGGTTCTCAATACTGGTGTACTGTAGGTCGTAAGAGTGACATGCAGTTGCCCACTTTGCCTCGTAACGATAAAATCAGGATGTAATACTTCGCTGCGGGAAGATACATTGCTCCTGCTTCCTGGCTTGGGATCAAGACTAGTAATTAACGCTAAAGCCTCTTTGAGTAACGCTGTATTTTCCAGCCCTAATTTCTCAGCAATCTTGTCATAATGTTTTTTGGTAAATGCCTCAAAGCACTGTGTGAGCATACGCATGGCAAGCTTACTGGCTGTACTACTGTTTCTGCTCTTCTCCAATTGAATCAACAAACATTCCTGTAAGCTTCTGGCACCAATCCCTGGAGGATCGAAACGTTGTATCTTTTTAAGCACAGCTTCTACCTCTTGAACGTCAGTCTCTATGTACTGTGTAAATGCCAAGTCATTGACGATTGCCTCTAAATCACGGCGGATATAGCCATCACTCTCAATACTACCGATAAGATGCACACCTATCTTGTGTTGATGTTTATCAAGTTTCAGAAAGCTAAGCTGTCGTAATAGCTGCTCATCCAATGAATGGGAAGTAGTGAGCATAAGTGCCCTTGCCACTAGCCGATCCTGATTCTGTTCGTGGCCTCTATTGTACACTTGGTAGCCATCAGTACTCAAGTAATCTTTAAGCAATGTTTCTTCATCGTCCGTACGTTCTTCATGTATTTCCTGCTCTTCTATTGTATGGCCCTCCTCTTCTAGGGCTGGATTTCTGGCTAACTCTTGCTCAATACGGTTTTTCATCGCCACAGAAGGAACCTGCAAGAGCTTAATAAGCTGTAACTTTTGGGGAGAAAGACGATGTGTCAGAGCATGGCTTAGACGCAGTTTTTGCATGTATTATTGAGTTAAAATATGTAACTTCTGTGCCAGGGGTTCTGCTAGAGAAAAGTACGATAGGCACTGGTTCATACCCTCCACTTTCCTATTACGGTATTCTACAGTAATTTCGGGACTACACCTAGAAAAAAAATGAGGAGGACAAAGATAAAGGAACTTCTAGCTACGGCACAAGTCGGCACAAAGGCTTGTGCGAAGGGCTGGGTAAGAACCAAGCGCATTAGCAAAAACATTGTATTTATTGCTTTAAATGATGGTTCTGTACTTCAAAACCTACAAGTAGTGGCTTCTCCTTTGCAACTCTCAGAAGCCACGCTACAAAGCATTACCCCTGGAAGTAGTTTATGCGTAGAGGGCATCGTTACTACTTCTCAGGGCCAAGCGCAACGTATTGAGCTGCAAGGAGACAAGTTTACCGTTCTAGGAGCTGCCGTCGATTATCCATTACAGCCCAAAAAGCATTCCTTGGAGTTTTTGCGAGAAATAGCACACCTACGCTTTCGCACTAATACCTTTGGAGCAGTCTTCAGGATTCGTCATGCCATCAGCTACGCCATCCACCAGTTCTTCCATGAGCAAAGCTTTGTGTGCCTCCATACACCCATTATCACAGGGATTGATGCAGAAGGGGCTGGGGAGATGTTTAATGTGACAACGCTAGATGCTACCCACCTTCCTAGGCAAGAGGGAGGGAGTATTGATTTTCGCCAAGATTTCTTTGGTCAAAAAACCAGCTTAACGGTTTCAGGACAACTGGAAGCAGAGGCTGCCGCTTTAGGCCTGGCAGAAGTGTATACCTTTGGGCCCACTTTTCGGGCCGAAAATTCAAACACCGCCCGACACCTGGCAGAGTTTTGGATGGTGGAGCCGGAGATGGCTTTCTATGACCTCGCGGACAATGTAGAGCTGGCAGAAGCATTGCTGAAATACCTGATTCGGTTTGTGCTGGAGGAGTGTCCAGATGATCTGGCTTTTCTGCATCAAAGGGCGCTAACGGAACAACCACAAAAGAAAGAGGATGCAATATTACCACTTCTTGATCGCTTGGAGTTAGGCATGGCACAACCTTTTGAACGAATCACCTACACCGATGCTATCGCTATTCTGAAAGCTTCCAGAGCCAACAAAAAAGGAAAATTTGTTTACCCTATTCAGGACTGGGGGGCCGATTTGAAAGCGGAGCATGAGCGCTATTTAGTAGAACAGTACTTCAAAAAGCCTGTCGTCATTACAGACTACCCAAGTGCCATCAAGGCTTTTTACATGCGCCAGAATGAGGATGAAAAAACAGTAGCTGCTATGGATATCTTGTTTCCAGGTATAGGGGAAATTATAGGAGGGTCGCAGCGTGAGGAACGTTCAGACAGGCTACTGGCAAGAATGCAGCAAATGAAGGTAGACGAAAGAGCGTTACAATGGTACTTAGATACACGCCGTTTCGGTACCGTGCCACATAGTGGCTTTGGCCTGGGCTTAGAACGCTTTGTGCAGTTTGTCACTGGCATGGAAAACATACGGGATGTAATTCCTTTTCCACGAACACCAGGTAATGCCTCCTTTTAATTAGTCGAGCCTTAACAAATAAAACGTGGGAGCAATGAGTTTGTATCCAGGCACAATTTTTGACGAAAGCCTAGTGGGAAAAAGCCCCAAAACAAGATAGCCAAAAAATTACCTGC
>JBJORC010000057.1:0-16276 GCA_046049605.1 Bacteroidota bacterium | reverse complement strand
TTTATAGGCATGGCAGGTATAGTTTTAGGGTACGTGATGCAGGAAGAATGACCATAGTGTCCTTAATAGGCATTCTCTTGTTTAAGCTTAATTTATAAATACTTTTGCAACAATCTCAAATAGCTAGTTGACCTAGAAATTTGAGCCATCATGCATTGTCTCTTACTTTTGGGGATGTTATGCAAAAAAGAAACTTAATTAGAATTGCTTCTGTTGCTGGATCAGCATTACTGATCGTTCATCTATTATTAGTTTATGGCCTTTTTATGCGTCCTAATATCCTGGTAGAGAAGCCAGGTAAGCAACTAGAAATCCCACATGGCATGGGTTTCAAGGCACTAAAAAAAACACTCCAACAGCATGGATATGTGGCCAACTTAGCCTCTTTTAACCTTGTGGCGCGTCTTGTGCGCTATGACCGGAAGATTATGCCGGGTGCCTACCAACTAGAAACAAACATGAGTACTTGGAAGGCCATTCAAGTGCTTAAAACAGGTGCACAGAAGCCTGTCAAGATTGTGTTGCACCATGTGCGTACCAAGGAAGAACTAGCAGCCAAAATCACACAAAATATTGAAATCAATGCTGCTGATTTTAAAAAGCTGCTAGACGACTCGGCCTTTGTCAGCCAATATGGCTTTAATCCAGACAATGTCATGACCATGTTTATTCCCAACACGTACGAGGTGTACTGGACCATCACTGCTGAAGGGCTTTTTTCAAGAATGCACAAGGAGTATCAACGGTTCTGGAATACAAATAGGCGCAGCCAAGCAAAATACCTAAAACTCACCCCCATAGATGTTGCTATTCTAGCATCTATTGTACAAAGTGAGACTAACAAGATAGAAGAAGCCCCTCTTATTGCAGGGGTATATATCAACCGATTGCGGAAAAAAGTAGCGCTGCAGTCATGCCCTACACTGCTATATGCACTAGGAGATCCTTCTCTCAGGCGGGTATTACACAAATACAAGGACCTTGATTCGCCCTATAACACGTATAATTATGGAGGACTACCTCCAGGGCCCATCAGCTTACCCACCATTGCTATGATTGATGCTGTTCTCAATAGCACATCTAGTGACTATTTGTACTTTTCGGCTAAAGAAGATTTTTCGGGGTATCATTACTTCACACGGTCGTTTAAAGAGCACTTGCGCAATGCTAAGCGTTATCAGAGGGCACTCAACCAAGCACGTATTTATCGATAAAATGATCAGGCAATGTTGATCCAAAGGGGGCTTGAGCTACTCAAGGAATTACTGAAGTGTGGTCTTCTGTTGTGCTTAGACAAGTTGTATATCAAAAGGAAAAAGCACTACATATCATGTCATGCGGTAGGAGTAGAGCTCTTTCGCAGGCTCTGCACCAACGATATTATTGAGCATGCTTATGGCATGGCTTTCAATTTTACACTTGCGATCTTCCCAGCTACTATCTCCATTTTTACACTTATTCCCTATATTCCCATTCCAACGCTATCACAGAAAATTATAGCTTTTCTTCAAGAAATGGTGCCTATGAGCCTCTATGAAGTATTAGCGCCTACCATACAAGACACCTTGAGCACACAACGCAGGGGCCTCTTGTCGTTGGGTTTTTTTGCTACATTGTACCTGGCCACCAATGGTATGATGTCACTTATCAAAACCTTTGATCTTGCTCAAAAAGACCCCCTAAGCATGCAAAAAAGAGGATATTTTAAGAAAAGAGGGATAGCTGCCCTCTTGACATTCATGCTTGCTTTGGTACTTTGCTGTGCCATGGTGTTGTTTATCGTGGGCAATCAGCTGTTGCACTATGTGACTAGTCACGGACTAATTGCTTCGAAGTTTCAGATTAACCTCATTTTAGGCCTCAGATTGTTCACTGTAGCCTTGATCTTGCTTAATGCCATTGCATGCATCTATTACGTGGCGCCCTCTGCCAAGCAACGGTGGCCTTTCTTTTCTTTTGGTTCTTTTATTGCAACATTGCTTAGCTTGTTGGCTTCCTTTGGGTTCTCTTATTACGTCAAAAATTTTGCTAACTACAACCGGATCTATGGCTCTATTGGGATCTTCATTGCATTGATGAGCTGGCTATTTGTGTTGTCTGCTATTCTGCTGGTTGGGTTTGAACTCAATGCGAGTGTAGATGTGTTGATGCTCAAGTCGGGAAAACGACTTAATAGACAGCCAACAGATTGAATTGATAAGACTTTTGCAGCGAAACACAGCTACTGGGTTGACAAACAATAATGAATTAGTTAAACTTCTCCGTCTTCTATTGATTTTACTTTTTAAAGTATGTATGCCCATCTTAAGGATACTATCAAAAAAATCGCCAAAGCCCAGCATGCTGCGCTCATCGACATCAGGAGGCACCTCCACATGCATCCAGAGCTTTCTTTTCAAGAGTTCAATACAGCTAAGTTCATTGCCAAGACTCTGAGAGAACAGAACATTGCGTGTCAAGAAGGCATAGCTAATACGGGTTTGGTGGCCCTGATTAAAGGTAAAAATCCACACAAAGCTACGGTAGCATTGAGGGCAGACATAGATGCACTACCCATCCATGAAGCCAACGAAGTGCTCTACAAATCGCAAAACGATGGGGTGATGCATGCCTGTGGTCATGATGTACATACTGCCTCTCTGATTGGGGTTGCTAAGCTACTCGATGGCCTTAAGGAAGAATTTGAAGGGACAGTTAAACTCATTTTTCAGCCAGCAGAGGAAAAGATCCCAGGAGGCGCCATAAAAATGATCCAAGAAGGTGTGTTGGAGCATCCCAAGCCCGCGAGCATTATGGGGCAACATGTGGATCCCCGCATCCCTGTGGGCAAGGTAGGATTTGTTAAGGGCACCATGCTGGGCAGTGCCGATGAGCTTCACATCACTGTCAAAGGAAAGGGGGGCCATGCTGCTTCTCCGCAGCTTGCTGTAGACCCTATCCTCATCGCAGCCCACATGATTGTGGCGCTACAGCAGCTTGTCAGTAGAAACTGCAATCCCATTGTGCCCTCCGTACTTTCCCTATGCCATATCAATGCTGGCACAACTACAAACGTTATTCCAGAAGCAGTACAGATAGCCGGTACATTTCGTACAGTAGACGAACAATGGCGTGGCGAAGCACACCAGAAGATGACTGATATGGCCTGTGGGATAGCCAAGGCTATGGGGGGCCATTGCGAGTTGGTCATTAACAAGGGTTATCCTTGCCTCAACAATGACCCAGCCTTAACCCAAAGAACCATGGAAGCTGCCAGAGTGTTCTTGGGCGCTGCACAAGTAGTAGACAGTGAGCTATGTATGGGGGCTGAAGATTTTGCGTATTATGCTCAGCAAATACCTGGTTGCTTTTACTATCTTGGTGTGCAGGGCAATACACATGGCACTACCTCTCATGTACACACTCCCACCTTCGATATAGATGAAGCAGCCTTAGAACTAGGGCCAGGGCTTATGGCATGGTTAGCATTACAAGAGTTGGGAGCACAGCTGCTCACCACCTCGTAGATAAAAAACATAGCAAAGTATGCACTATCTCAGTATAGACCACCTCGTTGTTTATTTCTTTTTGCTCATCACGCTCATTGTGGGATTTTGGGCAGGTAGAGGTGTCAAAGACATTAAGGATTACGCGTTGGGCAATCGGGCTTTTGGCACTGTGGCGCTAGTACTGACCTTTCTAGCCACTGAAGTAGGTGGGCAAGGATCGATTAACTTGGCCGGTGAGATCGGTACAACAGGTATCATCGTTCTCATCACTTTTCTAAGTTTTTCACTCTCGTACCTTGTTCAAGCCCTCTGGATAGCCCCGAAGATGGTGCGCTTCCCAAACTGCATGACCATGGGTGACATCATGGGAGAACTCTATGGAGGCCCCAGCCAGGTGATCACAGGTATTTTCGGCTTCATCATCACCATCTGTGCTTCGGGTGCGGAGGTCCTCATGCTGGGCATAGCCACGCAATCCTTACTAGGCATTGACGCACGAATCGGCATGATTTTAGGGGGGGGGCTGCTTACCTTCTATGTGGTGCATGGTGGTATCAAAGCAGTCACGACCACCGATGTGTTGCAGTTTCTAGTGCTGCTAGTGCTCCTGCCTGTGTTGGCCGCCACGGCTCTTCAACAGGCGGGTGGTATCAAATCAGTGCTCACCCACATTCCTGGCGCTCAACTATCCTTGAGTACTCACCCAAAATTTTCCTACTACCTGGTGCTCTTTCTATCCTTTGGGGTCTTCCATTTTAATACCACCGATCCAGCGTTAATTCAGCGCATGCTCATGGCCCAAAGTGCACAACAGTTGCGTCAAATGTTTTTGACACTGGCGGGGCTTTTTTCGGTTATCTTTTTGGTGTTTATGCTTTTGGGTACCACAGGGCACCAACTCTATCCCACATTGGCTGCTGCTGACCTGGTACCCCATATGATCAAGGAGCTACTCCCTGTAGGGTTACGTGGCTTGATGATGGCGGGTATCATTGCGGTAGTAATGGCGAGTGCCGATTCTTACTTGCAGACTGCAGGGCTCACTTTGGTACATGATGTGCTACAGCCGTTGTTTGCTTACAGGGCCATAAAAGTAGATGAAATACGTTGGGTGCGTTATGCTACCCTATTGTCTGGGCTACTCATTATCGGTCTAGGACTTACGCAGGGAGAAGATCTTTATGGTCTAATTTTTTCGGATCTTGAATTTGCTATTCCCTTACTTGTTTTCCCTTTCTTCGCAGGCGTCTTGGGTCTAAAGCCCGACCGACGTGCTTTTTATCTGTCTGCTGCGGTTACGTTAAGTACCTTTTTTGTCGGTAAGATCTGGCTCCCCGAGGCATTAAGTCATTTTCTGCCGATTATCTGTGTATTAGCGAGTGGGGTTACGTTTTTTACGGTGAATTTTGTGCGTAATAGCGGGTTTTCAGTGGTGAGGCGCGGTATACAGGACGCGGATGAACACTTGTGGCAGCCCCATCGCCAAGACCTAATGACGGACCTTAGGCATACTCTTCCTACGCCCCATCGTATCGTCCAGTACTCTCAACAGCAAGTAGGCAAGTACGGAGCACCCTATATTCTGTTTGGAGCGTTTTGCTGTGTCAATTACACACTCCCCTACTTCATGTGGGAGCATGGTACGCCTGTCTCTTATGATCTCATGTTGTATTTGCGTGTATTGGGAGGACTGGCTTGTGGGTTACTGATTGTGCGTGACAAATGGCCCGCATCTTTGGTACGATACCTGCCTACTTTCTGGCACTTGACACTGCTCTACTGCCTCCCCTTTACCAGCACCGTCATGTTCTTGCTCACGCAAGGCAGTGTAGAGTGGCTCATCAATGTGGCCATCACCATCATCTTCCTCATTGTGCTCGTAGACTGGATTAGCTTTGTTGTGCTTACCCTTCTGGGCGTTGCCATGGGCTTCCTCTTCTACAAACTAGCCATTGGCCCTATCGACCTGCAGCTAGACTTTAGTACGGGGTATTTGTTGGTGTACCAAGGCATCTTTGCCACATTGATTGGTTTAATTTTTGCGCGCAGAAAGCAATTAAGCTTTGACAAGTTGGCCACAGACAACCAAGCCCTTGTCGCTACAGACTTAGCACATCGGGAGAATCTCCTAGAGGCCTTCAGGGAGAAAGTACGCATTATCCAAACGCTCAAGAATGCTGGCATACAGAACTTACTCAGAGTAGCCAAGCTTATCAAGGATCTGCGCGTGCAAGACAAAAATTCTCCACCCTTAGAGGTCACCCCGCATCTAGAAGCTACGCTTATCCCTATGGCCCTACAGCTCCAAGACATAGAGCACAGAGCCACAGATTATCTACGACTTCAAGTAGATACTTTTTCCATCAACGTACTCTTAGAAAAAGTTAAAACACAACTCTTGACTCAAGGAAGGCATAAAGAAATGCATTACCGGCTTCCTACTCAATATGAGGAAGTGGAATGTGACCTAGTACGAGTCATTACGTTGCTTATGAACGGCATTACTGCCATTCAGCAATCGGCTGGGGTGCAAGTCCCTATCCTAGTGGGTATAGAAGATACCCAGTTACAATACCTGCTCCCCTCAGTACAATCAGGTTATCTAAAAAAGATAGCTGCCCTTCGTATTACTATCACTACGCGCCCCAAGCTCCCTGCCATTCAAGCAGCCTACATGGCCCAAATGAATAGCTCTTTACCTGCTACCCCCGAGAATTTGCAAGCACTTGTTTTACTCGATAACCGGCGTATTGTGAAGGCCCACTATGGCTACAGTGGCCTGACAGAAGATACCCAATGTTATGTAATTCCAGTATGGCTCAGAGAAGTACGTCCTGAAAATATGGACAAGCCTTATATGGAGCTAGGTGTAGCGCCCGTACGTGCTAATGACCACTACCCTGGTGCGCAAGCGCAAGAACGGGCTTTTCTCACGGAAGTATCACAACGAACCACTGCTAATATAGAAACGATAAAAACGGTAATAGAAATAATCAAGTGGTACCACGGTCCAGTGTACCGCAAGACAGGAGAACCTTTCTACTTACACCCACTGGCTGTGGCCCAAATTGTTCTAGACTATGATCAAGATGAAGCTACACTACTCGGTGCGCTGCTCCACGATACGGTAGAAGACACGCACATATTGCTAGAGCACATAGAAACCGTTTTTGGCAAAGAGACGGCTGCTATTGTGGACAAAGTAACCCATTTAGAAAGCACGCAGGATAGTTTTTACAAAATCAAGCTCTCGGCCGAAGAAAATATACTGATGCTTTTAGAATCAGGAGACGACCGTGCCATGCATGTCAAGCTAGCCGACCGTGTACACAACATGCGTACCATCGAAGGTAAGTCTACGACAAGCAAAGTACGCATTGCTAAAGAAACCCTCCAGTTTTTCGTACCGCAAGCCCAGCGGTTAGGGCTCCTCCCAGCAGCTAAGGAACTTCAAGAAAGAAGTATGAAGGTCTTGGGCAAGACAACAACACGATGAGTTTGAAGAAGATCCTGTGGTAAGTGCTAGTGCCGTGGTCGGCTTAGGTTCTTCTGGGTCTTAAGGCTGGGTCGTGTGCTCTTCATAAGCCTATCTGCCAGGTACTTGCTGTCCGTCAGTGTTCGCTAGGCAGCTTTTGCAGCCATTATGTGGGCTATCTCTCCAATCACCGTTCTTATGTCTTAGCAAGCAGCGCTATGCATAATTCGCCCTAAAATGCGTAGATTAGGCCCATATTTTTAAAGAAGCAAGTCATGGCTACAGGAAGGCAAGAGAATATTATCCCTATCAATATAGAAGATGAGATGCGGGGAGCTTACATCGACTACTCGATGTCGGTAATTGTTGCCAGAGCATTGCCTGATGTACGCGATGGACTAAAACCCGTACACAGGAGAGTCTTGTACGGTATGCACGATCTAGGGCTGAGTGCTGGCAAACCTTTTAAGAAAGCAGCCAGGATTGTCGGAGAGGTGCTTGGTAAATATCACCCTCATGGAGATAGTTCTGTATATGATGCCATGGTCAGGATGGCACAAGAGTGGTCTTTGCGCTACCCGCTGGTTGGAGGTCAAGGCAACTTTGGTTCTGTGGATGGAGATGCGCCAGCAGCCATGCGTTACACAGAAGCCCGTCTGACACGTCCCGCCGAAGAGATGCTGATGGACATCGAAAAAGACACGGTTGACTTCCAGCCTAACTTTGATGATTCGTTAAGGGAACCTGTAGTTTTTCCAGCCAAGCTTCCTAATCTATTGATCAATGGTACTTCGGGCATTGCTGTGGGCATGGCCACTAACATGCCTCCACACAATCTCGGGGAAGTTATCGATGGTATCATCGCCTACATCAATGACAACGAGATCACTATTGAGGGGTTGATGCAATACATTATAGCGCCTGATTTCCCTACTGGTGGTATTATCTATGGCTACCAAGGCATCAAGGAGGCCTATGAAACGGGCAGAGGTAGGGTCGTAGTGCGTGCTCAGGCAGATATTGAGACAACAGCTTCAGGCAGAGAGCAAATCATAGTAACGGCCATTCCCTACATGGTCAATAAGTCGGTAATGATAGAGAAAACCGCACAGCTCGTCAACGAAAAAAAGATCGAAGGGATTTCAGACATCAGAGATGAGTCAGACAAAGACGGACTGCGTGTGGTGTATGAATTAAAAAGGGATGTACTAGCCAATGTGGTGCTCAATAATCTCTATAAGCAGACAGCCCTACAGGCCTCTTTTGGTATTAACAATGTTGCGTTGGTAGCAGGTAGGCCACAACTGCTCAATCTCAAAGAGCTCATCCAGCATTTTGTAGCACACCGTCATGAAGTTATTACCCGAAAAACACATTATGAGCTAAACCAAGCAGAGAAAAAGCAGCATATTCTAGAAGGGTACCTAATCGCGTTAGACAACTTAGACAGCATTATCACGCTGATTCGTTCTTCTAAAGATCCCGAAAAAGCCAAAGAAAGTTTGATACAGCGTTATCACCTTAGTGATATACAGGCCAAGGCCATTTTAGAGATGCGCCTGCAGCGGCTCACTGGACTAGAGCGAGAGAAAATTATCAGAGAATATGAAGAAGTAAAACAGCTCATTGCACGACTCCAAGCCATACTGGCTGACAAGTTCGTGCGCATGCAACTGATCAAAGAAGAGTTGGCAGATATGAGGGGGCGTTATGGCGATGATCGCAGAACAGTCATTGAACACAATGCTGATGAGTTGAGCATCGAAGACATGATTCCTGATGAGGAGATGGTGATTACCATTTCTAACGAGGGATATATCAAAAGGACTCCGCTAGCAGAATACAAAACGCAGGGAAGAGGGGGTGTGGGATCGCGTGGTGCGGCGACCAAGCAAGATGATTTTACCGCATATCTATTTGTGGCCTCTGCGCACAACTATCTACTCATCTTTACAGAATTTGGTCAGGTGTACTGGAAAAAGGTTTATACGATTCCAGAAGGTAGCAAGACTGCTAAAGGAAGAGCTATTCAGAACCTGATTAACATAGCGCCAGGCGATCAGGTAAAGAGTGTTATCAAGGTCAAGAGCCTCGAGGATACCGCTTATGTAGACAGCCACTATGTTATTATGTGCACCGAGCAAGGCACTATCAAGAAGACCTCCTTGGCTGCTTACGCTAGACCGCGTGTCAATGGTATCCATGCTATCCGTGTTAATGAAGGAGATAGATTGCTTGAGGTAAAGCTCACTGAAGGAGGTAGCCACATTATCATGGCCTTGAAGTCAGGCAGAGCCATTCGGTTTCATGAACGAGACGTCAGACCCATGGGTAGGGTTGCTGCGGGGGTTAGGGGCATTACACTGGCTGGTACAGATGACCGGGTTGTAGGGTTAGTAAGTACTCACCAGACTCAGGAAGATCTTTTGGTAGTATCTGAAAAAGGCTTTGGCAAGCGTTCTGCGGTAGAAGATTACCGCATTACCAAACGAGGGGGAAAAGGCGTCAAGACAGTGCAAATCACAGAAAAGACAGGTATGTTGGTGGCGATCAAAGCAGTAACAGATACAGACGAGCTCATGATTATCAACCAGTCAGGGATCACTATTCGAATAGCTGTGGCAGACTTGCGTGTTGTGGGCCGGGCCACACAGGGGGTACGCTTGATTCGCTTGGACAAGGAAGATAAAATCTCCTCAGTGGCCAAAATAGAAACCAGTGATGCTTAATACTTAACTCTTGCATTCGTTTCCTTATGCACTTCCGTCGTTGCCAACACATCTTTTATCCAGTCCTTTGGGGAGTCTTGTGGACTGTGCCGCTCTGGGCAAATCCCTCGCTAGTGAACCAAGCTATGGTAGCATTTGGGAGGGAAGAATTCTCTGAAGCAAGGGCATACATCGATCGGGTTCTGGAGGATACACCCAACCAGGACCGAGGAGGTTCCTGGTACTATCGGGGGGTTATCTATGAAAAACTACTACGGGATCAAATTGCTACAGAGGAGGCTACACAATTTTTTGAAGAGACGCTAACTGCTTATCGCAAAGTCCTTGTCTTGACACCAGTGGCATCACAGTGGCATAGTTTTGCACAGATCAACCTTAACGGATTATGGGCGTATTATTTAGATCGAGGTAGACGGTATTATAAGCAAGAAGCTTTTGAAAGTGCTATACAGCAGTTTAAATGCTGTCAGCAAATCATGCCCAGCAATCCCTATGCCTACCTCTACACAGCCATTGCAGCGCACCAAGGTGAGGAGCATGACTTGGCGTTGCACAATTATACATACTACCTGGAATCAGGTGTGGTAGCCCCTGCTGTTGTCTATCATGGCTTGGTTCACCTTACTGCCTATTCCCTAAAAGATCCCACAAAAGCGCTCGGAATCTTGGAGGCAGCATTGTTACAGTATCCATTTGATAACGACCTGCTCTATGAACAAATACAGCTCTACACGGTCCTGGGTCAGTTTGAAGTAAAGCAGAAGCTAGTTAAAAAGCAGGTAACACTAACACCCTGTGAAGCAGCCCCCCATTATCAGTTGGGGTATTGGTATGAACAGCAAGGGCAATGGCAACAGGCCCTCAAGCAGTATCAAAAAGCAGCTGAACTAGCTCCCAATAGGGTTGAACCAGTTCTTCAACAAGGGATTGTGCATTACAATCAAGCTGCTCAAAGTGACCAAGAGATCACAGAAATGGCTGAAGAAAAATTTCAGCAAGGAGGAGCAAAGCGGATCGAGAAGCTAGAAAATTGCCTTGAACAGGCCAAGTTTTGCTTTGAACAAGCCAATAAGCTTAGTCCTCAAGACCCCTTTATTCTCAAGCACTTACAGCGTATCTATAGACACCTTCGTGAACCAGTCCAACTGAAAAAAATAGAAAGGCGGCTTCGTAAGTATAAGCTTTAGGGCAGTATGCATTGCCGTGCTTCTGGGAAGATACACCAACAGCGCATGGGAATCTTTGTAGTTGTCTAAACACTGATATTGTAGTCCCTCAGCGCATCATTGAGAGAAACCTTGCGTTCAGTCCGTTCAGTCCTTTGACCAATAATCAAGGCACACGGTACGTGATACTGGCCAGCGGGAAATTGTTTAGGGAAAGAACCTGGTATTACCACTGCCCTTGCAGGGACATAGCCCCGATATTCCTGAGGGTTATTTTTTGAGGTGACATCAATAATTCTTGTGCTGGCTGTTAGCGTCACATTGGCCCCAAGAATAGCTTCTCGCTGTACATAGACACCTTCTACGACAGAACATCTAGAACCGATAAATACATCATCCTCAATGATTACTGGAGTTGCTTGAACGGGCTCTAATACCCCCCCTATAGTAACACCTGCACTAACGTGAATATGCTTGCCCAGCTGGGCACAGCTACCCACAACAGCGCCTATATCTACCATGGTACCTTCGTCAATGTAGGCCCCAATATTAACGTAAGAGGCCATTAGTATAACACCTCGATGCAGAAAAGCGCCATACCTGGCTACTGCAGGAGGCACTACCCGTACACCTAGTTCCTTAAAGTTTTTCTTCAAGGGGATCTTGTCGTGAAAGACCAAAGGGCCCGCTGTTTGTACTTCCATCTTTCGTATAAGAAAGTACAAGACAACCGCTTTTTTGGCCCAATCATTGACCTGCCAACCTTCTTTGCCAAGTGTGGCTACCCTTTGCTTGCCCTGATCTAGCATATCAAGCACTGACTCAATGGCTATTTGTACTTCTTTTTTTTGCAGGATTTCCCTTTTTTCCCAGGCCTCCTCAATTATTTTGATATGTGCTTGCATTCGTACAATGCTTTAAGAGTAAAACGGTGAATCTACTATGCGCCAGCATAGTTAGAAACAAAATCTACAATGGATTAAAATTCGGGCTGCTGGGCTCGTAAGTAATGAAGCAACTGTCACATAGAACGCAGGGATTACATCCCAAGATCGTACTCACCTGGCAAGAGGCTCCATAGTGTCCATATAGCCAGTATAAATGTCGGCATTTGTCACCCCTGATGCCATGGCTTAGGGCCCACAACTTATTGCTTTATTACTATTTATAAGGAATAATTAAAACATCAAGTATAGCCATATAAGTAACTGATAAACAGATATTTGTAATCATATACCAAATATTATTCGGTATGAATAAGTACAAATTATATTAATACTAGCTTTGGGTAGCTTACCGCTATCATGATCCCACGGATTACCTTGATTAGTGCAGACAATATGCTAGGTACCCCTATTTAATTTTAAGCTTATTAAAATTTATTTTTAAGCTTACCTAAAAAATAGTAAATTTGGCGCTGTACAACTAGAGAAGTAGCTTATGCACATCAGTTACACAGAAGAGAACTATCTAAAGGCCATCTACCAGCATGCTAAAAACGGCAAAAAGACAGTGCCCACCAATGCCATTGCAGAAGCCTTGAGCACCAGCCCGGCAGCAGTAACAGACATGGTCCAGAAGTTGCACGAAAAAGGGCTTGTGGTCTACCAGAAGTATCAGGGTGTCAGTATTGCCGAAACAGGCAAAGCCCATGCACTGCAGGTTCTTCGTAAGCACTTGCTATGGGAAGTATTTCTTGTAAACAAGCTCAAGTTTGGTTGGGAGGAAGTGCATGAAATAGCAGAGCAGCTCGAACATATCCGATCTCCTCTGCTTATACAGCGGCTCGATGATTTTTTAGGCAATCCGACATACAGCCCTCATGGCAAACCTATTCCTGATGCTCAGGGGGAGCACACACATAAGGTCAGGGTAGCATTGACTAACATGGAAACAGGCAGTAGTGGTATTGTCATTGCTGTCAAAGAAGCTTCCCCCCAGTTCTTACAATACTTGAGCAAAAGAGGCATCTACCTCGGGGCGAAAATAGGCGTGATCGAGAAGATTTCGTTCGATCAATCTATGGATATCAGTGTTGATCACCTACCGAAGGTCAATATATCCCAGAAGGTTAGTGACAATATTTTAATCATCCCTTGAACCTAAAAAATCGTGCAGGCCATAACCGATCTTTTGTATACTATGTTAAAAAGATGCCATCATATGGTACTACTAACCTGCTGTTGTTGTATGAGTTGTGATGATAGTGCAAAAGACCGATTTACAGTAGTGGCTACAACCAGTCTGATTGGAGATGCCGTGAAGAACATTGTGCAAGACCATGCGACAGTCATTACTTTAATGGGCCCTGGGGTAGACCCACATGCTTATAAAGCTACACAGCAAGATGTAAAGCACTTACTCAATGCAGATATTGTTTTTTACAATGGGATGCACCTAGAGGGAAAAATGGCTGATATCTTACAGAAGCTCAGCAAAAAAAAGCCTGTCTACGCAGCGGGTGAAGCCATTACACCTACCCAGCAGCTTGTAGACCCTAAGTTCTCTATAGGTGTAGATCCACACATTTGGTTTGACGTTTGTTTGTGGAAACAGGTTGTGCAGCACATAAGTAATCAGCTACAGGCTGCAGATCCCGAAGCAGCTATTCGCTATCAAGAGAATACAGCCTGCTACCTGCAGCAACTGGATGAACTTCACCAAGAGACCTTACAGACCATTCAGAAGATTCCCTCTGCGCACCGTGTACTTATTACAGCCCATGACGCCTTTGAGTACTTTGGCCGTGCTTATGGCATGGAAGTAAGAGGGTTGCAGGGCATCTCTACCGTGTCAGAGTGTGGCCTCAAGGACGTGACTGACTTGGTAAGGTTCATTATCCGAAGAAACATTAAGGCTATTTTTTTAGAGACCTCTGTGCCAGAGAGACCGTTGCAAGCAGTAGTAGAGGGTTGTAAAAAACGTGGCCACCAAGTGGTAGCAGGGGGTTATTTGTACTCTGATGCATTGGGTCAGGAAGGTACACCCGAAGGAAGTTATCACGGAATGGTCCGAGCCAATGTTCAAACCATTGTTAATGCATTGAAATAATGACCCAACAAGCTGATAACTCTATTGTGGAAGTGCACGACCTAACGGTTTCTTACTATAAAAAACCGGTGTTGTGGGACATCGATCTTTGTTTTCCCAAAGGGAATGTCATTGGCATTATGGGGCCTAACGGGGCTGGTAAGTCTACCTTGCTCAAAACCATGATGGGGCTGGTGCCGTCAGACAGTGGCTACATAAAGTTCTTTGGCAAGACGCTCGATGAAGTGAGAAAGCTTGTTAGCTATGTGCCCCAGAAAGAATCTGTCGACTGGGACTTTCCTGCTTCTGTGCTTGATGTAGTAGTGATGGGGCGGTATGCCCAACTCGGTCTTTTCCGGCGCCCCGGAAAAGTTGATCAAGAAAAGGCCTTGGCGTGCCTACATAAGGTAGGCATGGGGCCTCTAGCCAAGCGACCAATATCCCAGTTATCAGGTGGTCAGCAGCAACGGGTGTTTTTAGCCAGAGCTTTGGCACAAGAGGCTCAGCTATATCTGATGGATGAGCCCTTTGTAGGGGTCGATGCAGCCACAGAAAAAATGGTCATCAACCTGCTGCAAGCCATGGCGCACGAAGGAAAAACCATTATTGTGGTCCACCATGATCTGCAGTCTGCCCCTAACTACTTTGACTGGTGCGTTCTTATGAACATGCGGGTGGTAGCTGCTGGCCCTATCCAGGACGTATTTACGCCCGCCTTGCTCCAAGACACTTATGGTGGCAAACTCACCATCTTAAGCAAGATTGGTGAGTTACTTAGAGAACAAGCTTGGCCAACTCGAGAACCTAACTAGCCTAGCTGGCCCATGCAACAAGCCCTGATAGAATTCTTTTCTTTTTCTGATCCTAACGTTAGGTATGTGGTGTTGGGCACTTTGCTGCTTACTGGTAGTACTGCCATGGTCGGATCCTTTGCTTTGCTCAAGAAAAAAATACTCGTAGGCGATGCTATTGCACATGCCGTGTTGCCTGGCGTGTGCTTAGCCTTTCTTGTAACAGGTACCAAGCACCCTGTCCCCCTGTCTTTGGGTGCATTCACGACGGGTTGGCTGGCCCTGGTGCTGATAGACCAGATTACACGACGTTCCAAAATAAAAGAAGATACTGCTATTGCCTTGGTACTCTCTGTCACCTTTGGGCTAGGCATCCTGCTCCTGACTGCCATCCAGCACACAGGCAATGCTGCGCAAGTAGGCTTAAGCAACTTCTTGTTTGGCAAAGCAGCGGCGCTAGTCAGTGATGACCTAAAGACCCTAACCCTGCTCAGTCTAGCCCTGATAGCCATCGTATTGCTATTCTTCAAGGAGTTTACGCTTGTGGCTTTTGACAAAGCCTTTGCCCAGGCCAGTGGCTTACCTGTCCAACGCCTTGAGCTATTACTCACCAGCCTCACGGTAGTGGCCATCGTAGTTGGTATTCGTGCGGTAGGTATCCTACTCATGACCGCCATGCTTATTACGCCGCCCGCTGCAGCCCGCTTCTGGACTCACCGCCTCCCCAAGATGGTACTCCTATCTGCCGCATTGGGCATGATTGCTGGGTTGGTAGGCTCCTTTGTTTCTTACTTAGCCCCAGCCATGCCTACAGGTCCTTGGATTGTCATCACTATTTCTTTGATGGCCTATGGGTCGTTTCTACTGGCTCCCCGAAAAGGTCTTCTGGCACGAAAAATACAGCGACGTAGACATCAGAGAAAGACCTTGACTGAAAACATTCTTAAGCTTTTCTACGAACTGGGAGAAGTGGAAGAAAATTTCCATAAAAGCAGAACTCTTGACACACTCCGCCAATACAGACCCATGCCTACTGGCAAACTTGTACAAGGACTCAAACGCTTACAAAAACAAAACATGTTGCAACGAGAAGCCACCGGGTGGGTCTTAACTGTCACGGGTAAAAACAAAGGCGAAGAAATAAGTCGACTTCATCGCCTTTGGGAGTTATATCTGACCCAGTACCTAAAGATCAAGCCCGATCATGCACATGAAGACGCAGAGTCTATCGAGCATATCATCACCCCTGCATTGGCAGAAGAGTTGGGTAGCCTTGTGAAGTTGTATATAAAGCAGAAATAGACTGTTGCAGAAGTAAAGACACAACTCCTCGGCGCATTTGAATCTTTAATGCGCCACCCCACTACTTGAGTGGTGGATGGATGTTAGCTAACCCTTAAAATCATTAGTTAGTCGCCCCTTAACAAAGGGCAATTTCATTGCATACTATGCGATAAGGAATATTTTTTGAAAATTTTACCCAAAATAGCGTAGCAAAAAACGCAAGGAAAGGATAAATTTAGTTCAAAACCTTGCAGAAAATATCACTGTTATGTTAGGCAAATCTCCTCATCAACAACAAACTGATCTGTTTAAA
>JBJORC010000056.1:0-18442 GCA_046049605.1 Bacteroidota bacterium | reverse complement strand
GAGGTGCAAACGCCGTTCAGCGATAGAAGCAATTATCGGCCACCTGAAAAGTGATCACAGGCTGGGAAGAAACTATCTCAAGGGGAGCCTAGGAGACAGCACTAACGCATTATTGGCCGGTATGGGGTTCAACTTGATGCTCCTGGTCAGAGAAATGGCAGGTAATTTTTTGGCTATCTTGTTTTGGGGCTTTTGCCCACTAGGCTTTCGTCAAAAATTGTACCTGGATACAAACTCATTGCTCCCACGTTTTATTTGTTAAGGCTCCACTAATTCGAGGATGATCATAAAGGCATCAAAAATATTGGGTAGCATAAAGGAGTAATCGATATCAGCAGGACTGGTGCATAGTAAGAAGCAACCCTTGAACCGAAAAGAATTCGAGTGAGAAGCATAGCTTGAGTAACGTTCTGTTTGCTCCTTAAAGCATGGAAAGTATCTCATCAAGGTATCTTCTGTCATTGGCAAGTCTAGGTACTTTGTGTTGCTCCCCCAGCTTTCCTTGCTTCTTCAGCCATTGATAAAACACCCCTTGGGATACACAGCGTACAATAGGTCTAGCAAGTACCAGATTTTTATAGCGCTTCGCCTCGTAGTCAGTATTAATCTTTTTTAGAGTAGTATCCAGGACATCAATAAAGCGCTCTAGATCGCTCGGAGGCTTCACAAACTCAATGATCCACTCATGGCTTCCCAACTTGCCCGCTCCAAAATAACGTGGTCCTGCTGTGTAGTCACTAAAGACAGCATCTGTCAACTGACAAGCCTTCGCCATAGCTGCTTCTGCATTATCAACAACCACTTCTTCGCCAAAAGCATTGATAAAATGTTTCGTCCGGCCCGTTATTTTTATTCTAAAAGGTGCCAGAGACGTAAACTTGATCGTATCACCAATTTGATAACGCCATAACCCTGCATTGGTACTAATGAGTGGTGCATAGACTTTCCCAAGCACGACTTCTTCAAGCCCAACAGTCCTTGGATGTTCTTTCTTGATCTCATCCAGTGGCATAAACTCATAAAAAATGCCGTGATCCAGCAGCAAGAGCATATCTTTCGAGGATACCTGATCTTGTACAGCAAAAAAGCCCTCAGAGGCGTTATAGACTTCCAAGTAGCGTAACTCTTTTGAGGTAATGGCTTGAAACAGGGCCTTGTAGGGGGAAAAAGCAATACCACCGTGAATGAACAACTCTAGCATAGGCCACACATCGTGGATACAGCGCTTGTTTTGTAGAGCCATGACCTTCTGAAGCAGTAACAGCACCCAAGTAGGGACTCCTGCTATGGAGGTGACATTTTCCTTGGCAGTAATACTTGCCAACTTCTCGACCTTTTCTTCCCATTGACCCATCAAGGCAACCGTTAGATCAGGTGTCCTGTTCCACTGTGCCCAAAAGGGCAGATTTTTCATGAGCACTGCCGAGACATCACCATACTGCGTATCTGATCCAGGGTGCAAATCATTAGGGTATAAGCTTCCTCCTAAACCTACGCTTTTACCTTTGGCTACCTGACTGTCCGGATAATTATTGATGTAGACCGCAAGCATGTCCTTGCCTGCCTTGTAGTGCCCCTCTTTCAGGGCTTCTGGCGATACAGGGATGTATTTACTGCTTGCATTGGTGGTACCTGAAGACTTAGCAAACCAGACAGTAGGGGTAGGCCAGAGCACATTCTGTTCTCCCTTGAGAACACGCTCGATGTAGGGATACAGCTGCTCGTAAGTATGCGTAGGAACACGTTTTTTGAAATCCGTTATGCGTTTGATAGAGGAATAATCAAACTGCTTGCCAAAAGCAGTCTGTCTACTCTTCCCAATAAGCCGCTTGAATAGCTCCTCCTGGACCTCTAGAGGGTGGTTCATAAACCGCTCTAAGTGGGTCAGCCGTTTCTTAATAAGCCAATTAAAAGGCCGCTGTAGTAGTTGCATAGAGCATATTGAACGAGCGTTTCCTGCATCTATTCTAGAAAATGCCGATCGGCTCTATAAATGGAGCTCTGGCAAAAACCCTCTGCCCACCATACTAGCATAACAGCAACCAATCGAAAGTCTCCAGGCCTGTCAATTTATTGAATTGATATTCAAAATCAAAGCATACGCCAGATGCTGGCCTGTAGGCCGTGGAGGTGCTCCAGTGGTAGCCAATGCCGCTAAGTTGATTACTAGACTCGCTATCCTATGACAAATCCTTTGGAAACTTCCGTAATCTGGCGCTATATTGAGGCCCGGTTATCAGGCATCACTGATCAACCCCGTGCTAACTTATTTTCTCTATGGATTCCTTACCATTTATGTCCCTGCTCGGTATCATTCCTATTGGTATTCTCGTATTCTTGTATTTCGTGCCTGTTAATCTGTGGATTACAGCCATATTTTCTGGCGTGCAAGTAGGGTTATTTGAGTTGGTCTTTATGCGCATCCGAAAGGTCCCTCCGCGCGTTATTGTAAATGCGTTAATCACAGCCACCAAAGCTGGTCTCAAGATTACCACTTCAGAAATTGAGACGCACTACTTGGCGGGTGGCCATGTTCCTTCGGTGATTCGTGCCTTAATTTCTGCTGATAAAGCCAATATCAGTCTGACCTTTAAACAAGCCACGGCGATCGACCTAGCAGGCCGTGATGTGTTTGAGGCAGTACAAATCTCCGTTAATCCTAAGGTGATCAACACCCCATCCGTAGCAGCCGTGGCAGCTGATGGTATTCAGCTCATTGCCAAAGCAAGAGTGACGGTTCGCGCTAATATCCAACAATTGGTAGGCGGTGCTGGTGAGGAGACAATCTTGGCCAGGGTAGGAGAAGGCATCGTTACTTCCATTGGTTCTTCCAAAACACACAAAGAAGTTTTAGCTAAACCTGATCAAATCTCCAAGCTAGTGCTTGATCGAGGCCTTGATGCTGGCACTGCTTTTGAGATTCTTTCTATTGACATCGCCGATGTGGATGTGGGCGATAATATTGGCGCCAAGCTCCAGATAGACCAAGCAAACGCGGACTTGAGGGTAGCAGAAGCCAAAGCAGAGGAGCGTAGGGCCATGGCCGTAGCGGTAGAACAAGAGATGAAAGCCAAGTCGCAAGAGGCAAGAGCACAGGTGATTTTGGCCGAAGCTGAAGTACCCAAGGCCATAGCTTTAGCCATCGAGAAGGGCAACCTTGGTGTCATGGACTACTATCGCATGCAAAATATCAAGGCAGACACAAGCATGCGTGCAGCGATTTCAGGGGAGGAGAGAAAACCGTTACGAGAAGAAGAATAAGTTAGAAATAGCCGTGCCCTTGAAGCTCGGGATTTAAATCGTGCTAATATTGAGGATCAACTACAAAACTTCTCAATCAATGCACGGCGATGCCTTTGCACAGCGTAGAGTGGTCTAAATGAACATTTTATAGTTGGCAGGGAAAATTTCAATGCAATAATGTGAGCGTATCCACTTTTTTAGGGAAAATGGACGGTAACTCGTGTCCATGAAGCGATTGACAATAGCATAAAACTATCGAAATGTGCCCTAACTCATAGTTTTACCATGCAATGGTCTCATAACATCAATAAAACCATTAGGTAATTGTACAAGAATAGTTTGCTGCTCATGGTCCACGTGTGTGACGATGGCGTTGTGATAAGGAACGAGCAGCTCCTGACCTTGGTAGTCAATGGCCAAAAGTTTTTGCTGAGAGGGTGTGTAAATAGCTTGCACAGTACCTAGGCTTCCTTCCCGAACATCCGTCACATGGTATCCAAGAAGCCTATCTAGGTAAGCTTCTTGGGGGGATAGTTGGGGCAGCATCTCTTGGAGCACAAGAACGGAACGACCTTGCAAATAGTGAGCAGACTTGGAGTCATCTACCCCTTGTAGTTTGAGGATCATTTTTCGGTGCTGACGGGAGAATTGCTCCACGCAATACGGCACCAGTGTATGGTTTATTCGAATAAATAAGCTGCTTAGGCTATCCAGGTGGGGTATATCATGGTTGAGCCTAACTACTAGATTCCCCTGAAGGCCCTGCCCCCGCTGAATGATTCCCAAATTAATGTATGCTGTATTGTTCATAGGGAGGCCAAGGGTCAGACAAGCTTATACTCGGAGCAATATCTTTGTAATATTTTTCTATCATCAAAGGGGGAGCGCTTGCCCTGTATTTCCTGGTAGGCCTCGTGCCCTCTACCCGCTATCAAAATAATATCCTTGGGCTGTGCCAACTGACACGCTACTTTGATGGCCTCGGCTCTATCTATAATAGTCAGGGTTCGTTGCTGTTGAACAAGGGTCATCCCTGCTTGCATATCCTGAATGATATCCTGTGGCGCTTCGCTGCGAGGGTTATCAGATGTAAAGATGACACGATTGCTGAGCTTCAAGGCAACTTGTGCCATGAGCGGCCGTTTCTGCTTGTCTCGGTCACCCCCACACCCCAGCACAGTAATGATGTTCCCTGATTTGCTTTTGATTTGGCCAATAGCTGTTAGTACATGCTTGAGTGCGTCTGGTGTATGGGCATAATCGACAATGGCATCAAAGCCCGCCTGGGTATGCATGTGCTGGAATCGACCTTGGATAGGAGGCAGGGCAGAAAGAGCAGTGAGCACTCCTTGACTGTCGGCTCCTAAGAGGCAAGCAGTAGCATACGCAGCAAGCACATTGTAGGCATTGAAGGTGCCAACCAACTGAAACCAGGCGGACTGATTCGAGATGCGCAACTCTATCCCGTGTAATGTGTTTGTAAGGAGTTTGGCCGTAAAGGTTGCAGAAGATTTTAGAGCAAAACTATGGATTGCAGCCTTGGTGTTTTGTACCATGACCAAGCCACACTTATCATCTGCGTTGTACAACGCAAAAGCACTAGCTGGCAAGTCGTCAAAAAGTTTTTTCTTGGCTTGAATATAGGCATCAAATGTTTGGTGATAATCCAGATGATCGTGTGTAATGTTGAGAAACACAGCGCCAGCAAACTGTAGCCCTGCGATACGCTCCTGAACGATGGCATGCGAACTTGCCTCCATAAAGCAATACTGACAATTCTCCCCCACCATGCGTGCCAGCAAAGCGTTAAGCTGAATGGCATCCGGTGTAGTCAGTGCAGTGGGCAGGGTCTGTGTATTGATTGTATTGTGAATGGTAGAGAGCATGCCTACACGGTAGCCTAATTGGCTAAAAAGTCCAGAGAGCAAGTGCACCGTGCTGGTTTTTCCATTCGTTCCTGTCACGGCTACCAATTTCAATTGGGTAGAAGGGCGGCCATAAAAATTGGAAGCGATCATGCCTAGGGCTTGCGCGCTGTCTGCTACTATTACGTAGGTAATATCTTGTATTGGCTTGCTAGGGGCATGTTCACACACTACGACAACACTACCTGCTACAACAGCCTCCTGAATATAGTCGTGCCCATTTACCTTGGCGCCCCTGAGGGCCACAAACAGTGTAGCCTTGCTTATAACACGTGAATCAAAATTAATAGCCTGGACCTGTACCGTCTGGTCTCCAATAAGCTCGTCAACGACAACGCCTTGGAGTAGGGTGGCTAGGGAGTAGTTCTTGTTTTGCAACTATTTCAACTGTTTTTTGATACGTGGTTTGCAAGGTACGCATCACTCATTACTCATGGCCCTCAAACGTCTAGCCCATTTGTAGAGTGATATTCCTTCCATGAACTAGCCTAGAGTCTGGGAGCAGGGACTGGGCCTTGACTCTTCCTCCCTTGTGGCCCTGCAGAGTTACCTCCAAACCACAGTTTTCAAGCAAAAAAAGGGCGTCTTTGAGGGTCATGCCAAGCACATGCGGTACTTGTCCTACCCTAGGAGGGTCATTGGCCTGCCAGACAATATGATCGTCGTTAATAGTACTCCTCACCCATGTTGCTGATAGATCTCGGTTGCGACATGCAATGCCTAGCTCATCACAAAGCTGCAATAACTCGCTTCGATAGCCAGCCCTGATCAGAGGAAAAATACCAGGCGGTGTTGTGCTGCTTTTCGCAGTAATAAAATCTTGTGCAGCAAGGTCCTTAGCAGCGATCTTATCAGCAATATCTTTAACAACAGTAGCTACGGAGGCGCCAAAGTGCCAGGCATATTCCTGAGGGCTATCTATCACCACAATACAACTGTACCGAGGTGATGCTGCAGGGAAATATCCCACAAAAGAAGCATACGTGTCATGGGTGTACTTGCCATCGACCACCTTGTTGGTTGTTCCGGATTTGCCAGCAATTTGATAAAACCCATGTCTAAACCTGCGTGCAGTACCTCGCTCTACCACTCCCTCTAGCATGGTCTTGAGCTTTTTTAGTGTGGCATTGGTGCATATCTTTCTGTTGAGTACGACTCCCTGAAATTCCTTGATGGTCCTGTTGGCTTGTTTGATCCTTTTGACAATCATAGGCTGGATCATCCTGCCATTGTTCGCTACCGCATTGTATAGTGTGAGTGTATGCAGGGGAGTAATTTTTAATTCATAGCCAATAGACATCCAAGGCAAGGTAACTCCACTCCATTCAGGACTCTCAGGATGCTTAATCAAAGGTGCCCCCACACCAACCATCTGTAAGTCAAGTGGTTTAGACAAGCTGAGCTGGTGCACGTAGTCGACAAACTTTTGAGGATTTTTGCTAAAGGTCTCATCAATCAGACGGGCCATACCTATGTTCGATGATTGCTCAAACACTTCCTGGACGGTAAGTTCACCAAAGCCTCCTCTTTTTACGTCTTTCATGATGCGGTCATAAAACTGGAACTGGCCATCCCCTGTGTCAATGGTATGTGTGAGTGCTACAGAAGTTTCCTCTAGCAAGGCCAACATGGATACTAACTTGAAGGTAGAGCCGGGTTCTGTAGTACCTTGGTTACCGACTGCGTAGTTGTAGCACTCTTTGTACTGCGCATCATCTGTGCGGCTTAGGTTGACCATGGCTTTTATTGCGCCTGTTTTCACTTCCATGACAACGGCACAACCATATGCTGCTTCGCTGGCTTGCAGTGCTTTTAACAAACTATTGTGTGCCACATCCTGCAAGTTGATGTCAATCGTTGTTTCCAGATCGTAGCCATGGACTGGCCGCTCATAGGAACCACCATAAATCATTTTCCAGTTTCCTCCTACTGTCTTCTGGTAGAGTGCACTGCCATCAAGACCCCTGAGGTCTTGGTGAAAGCTATATTCTAAACCAGCTCCATATTCATTGGCATTAATAAAGCCTATGGTTCTAGCAGCAAGGTTTTTGAAAGGCTGAAAGCGTTTTTCTACCTTTTCGAAGAGCACCCCTCCCCGCCAACGTCCTTGGCAGAAAATAGGCCACCGACTCATTTCTTTTTTTGCTTGGTAATCGATCCATTTTTTGTTAATAACTAAGTATCTACGCTTAGCTTGGCGGGCATTTTGGACGAGCTGCTGATATGCTTCAGCACTTTTGTCTTGGTAGAAGTTGGCCAATAACTGGCTCAGTTTCTCAATCTGTGCCTGAAATGTGATTTCATCCACAATGCAAGGGTCTAGGGCTACCCGGTAGAAAGGCAGGGAAGTAGCCAATAGGCTACCATCATCCGCACAAATATTGCCCCTAGTAGCCTTAACAGTCTTGTATGCTAAGCGGGCTACTTCAGCTTCTTTTTCCCAACGAGCGACTTGAAAAAACTGTATGTGTACTAATTTTACGACAACAGCAACAGCAAAGAAAAAAACTGACAAAAAAGCGATCCTTGTTCTCAGTAGAATAGTCTCCTTGAAGGCCATGCTATTTTAGCTTTATTTTTGAGGGTGGATCGGGGGGGTCGTAAAGGCCCATTCTGGCTACCCTTTTGGCTACTTCTGATTGCTTGCTATCAAACATATAGTCTGCTTGTAGGGTCGTGTAGTCTACCCTTAGAGCATCGACTTCTCGTTCCAATTGACCTATCTTTCGCGCCATCTTCTCATGATAATGTGTATTCCCCACATAAAAAATGCTCATGAGAAAGAGAAATAATAAACGGGGAATGTAGCGTCCTGGCAAGCCATGAAAAGAAAGGTCCTTGAAGTGTATTGTATGCTCTAAGTAAGTGAACAAGCCCTTCTTCTTACGTGATTTGTAGGTGTTTTTATCCATAACTAGCAGTAAGGGAGGGCGTTGATAGTACGCCAAAATTACCAATTTTTTTATCCAATGGTAAGGCAGTGTTCTTATTAGGACATTGGTCTCTGGAGCGCATCATGCATGAGTACCCATCATTTCTCCTGCCCTAAGTCGGACACTCCGTGCTCTATTATTGGCTTGAATTTCTTCATCAGAAGGTGTGATCGGTTTCCTATAAACAGGCTTGAGCGGCCGCAATACGTTGCCATAAACATCTTTGCGTAATTCCCCTTCAAAGTTACCAGAATTCAGAAAGTGTTTGACCAGCCTGTCTTCTAAGGAGTGGTAGGACAAGACTACCAGCCTACCACGAGGCTGCAAGAGGTGAGCGCTTTGCTGCAAGATTTCTTTCAGGGCACCCAGCTCATCATTGACTTCGATGCGAAGGGCTTGAAATACTTGTGCATAATACTTGAATTCCCTGCCCCGAGGCGCCAATCGCTGCAAGAGCATCCGCAGGTCGTCAGTCGTATGAATAGGCTTGGCAGCTCTAGTAGTCACGATGGCCTGAGCAAGCGTACGGGCATTACGCACCTCGCCATAGTTCTGTAACAGCTGTTGCAGCTGGGCTGCAGAATAGTGATTAACAATTTCTTGAGCGGTGAGGCGGTTGGCTTGGTCCATTCGCATGTCAAGCGTGCCTTTCCAACGGGTAGAAAAGCCTCGCTCAGCCGTATCAATTTGGTAAGACGAAACACCTAGGTCAGCCAGTATACCATCTACTTGGCGCACGCCATGAAAAGTTAAGAATTGCCGCATGAACCGGGCATTGGCTTTTATGAATGTGAAGTACTTGCTTTGCAGCTGCCCAGCCACCTGTGCTGCTGCCTGGTCTTGGTCAAAGGCAAACAACCTCCCTCCTTTTAGCTGATTAAATATGGCTCTGGCGTGTCCACCCCCACCAAAGGTTAGGTCCACATAAGTGCCTTGAGGATCTATAGCCAGTGCCTCCAGGCTTTCTGCAAGTAAAACAGGCGTATGCATGGATATGGGTTTATTGGGGCCACTGGATCATTATGCTGTTGCAATAGTCTGGAGACCCTGCGCTTTGCCCAGCACCAGCAGGTAATGATAGGCCTCTTCGTATTCATTCCTGATCTTCCCTTCCAAAACTGCCTCCTTAATAGCTTCTTTTAGTTCCCCTACCACGCTAGATGGTTTGAGCCCAAAGGTCCGCATAATGATAGTTCCCGTGATGATAGGCTGGAAGTTTCTAAATGCATCTTTTTCTTCTACTAATTGTATTTTCTCTTCCACCCGATCAAAGTTTTGAAGGTAACGCTTGACCTTCGAGTCATTTCTGGATGTAATGTCTGCACGACAGAGCAGCATCAGGTCTTCTAGGGAACTCCCTGCTTCATAAACCAGTCGTCTTACGGCAGCGTCTGTTACTTCTTCTTGCGCCAGAGCAATAGGACGCAGGTGTAGGCGCACCAGCTTTTGTACGTATGCCATGTTGTCCTTCATGGGCAGCTTCATCTTTCTGAAGATACTGGGCACCATCCTGGCACCTTGCTCCTCGTGGCCATGAAAAGTAAATCCTACTGCTGGATCAAACCGCTTGGTACGGGGTTTGGCAATGTCATGCAGAAGAGTAGCCCATCGCAACCACAAGTTATTAGAGGTTTGTGCCACATTGTCTAAGACTTGCAGCGTATGGTAAAAATTATCCTTATGCGACTGGCCCTGGATGGTTTCTGTACCCTGCAAGGCTACTAAATCAGGGAAAATGATGGACAGGAGGTCCAGTTGGTATAAGAGGTTGAACCCTCGGGAAGGCATGGGCGCAGCAATGATCTGGTTCAGCTCAGCAATGATGCGCTCTTGAGAAACGATGCTAATTCTTGAGGCATGCTGCTGAATGGCTACACGAGTGTCAGGGGCGATGTCCATTGCGAGCTGCACGGAAAACCGCACAGCTCGCAGCATACGTAGTGGATCGTCTGAAAAAGTCTTAGCCGGCGCCAACGGTGTTTGAATGACACAGCGCTTTAAATCCTCCACACCCGAAAAGGGATCCAGCAGCTCCCCCCAGCGATCACTATTCAAGCAGATAGCCAAAGCATTGATGGTGAAGTCGCGCCGGCATTGGTCATCCTCCAGGGTACCATCTTCTACGGTAGGCTTGCGGGAATCTTTGCGATAAGACTCCTTTCTGGCGCCTATAAATTCGAGTTTCCAATCTTCCCACTGGGTCATGGCGGTACCGAAATTTTTGAATACCACCACCTGGTCAGCTTTGCCCACCGCTTCCGCCACAGCCTTGGCCAGCCTGATTCCGCTGCCTACGCACACAATATCAATGTCTTTGGTTGGTCTGTCTAGTAACAAGTCACGCACAAATCCACCCACTACATAGGATTCCAGCTGCATCTGATCAGCAACAGTCTGAATACGCTGCAAAATAGGATATCGATCGAGTAGATAACTGTAGTTCATGGATTGCTTGCGATGCCGTGTTTATTCTCTTAAAAGCACAAATTTCCCTACTCATGCTATAAGACGCAAGCGGTAGCCATGTTTTACCTTGTCAAATCGACGCACAAACACATTAACCAAAAAAGCGTCTACATTTGTTTGCAGAAGAATATTTTTAACCCCTCTTCTGCACGATGCCTATGGCGATTGTAAAGTACATTATCATCACAGGAGGGGTCACCTCCTCTTTGGGCAAAGGCATTATTGCTGCCTCGCTGGGCAAGCTCCTCCAAGCAAGGGGTTATCGCGTTACCATCCAGAAGCTGGATCCCTACATCAATGTAGACGCTGGCACCATGAACCCCTACGAGCATGGAGAGTGCTATGTGACAGAGGACGGCGCAGAAACAGACCTAGACTTGGGTCATTATGAGCGTTTTCTGGACATTACAACTTCCCAGGCCAACAGTGTGACCACAGGAAAAATCTACGATACGGTCATCACTAAAGAGCGTAGGGGAGATTATCTAGGAAAGACCGTGCAGGTGGTACCGCACATTACTGATGAAATCAAGCGCATCATTTTTTCGCTGGGAGAAACAGGCGCGTACGATTTTGTAATCACAGAGATAGGGGGCTGTGTAGGTGATATTGAGTCGCTACCTTTTGTCGAAGCCATCAGGCAAGTACGCTGGACCCTTGCAGCAGCGGATTTCCTATCTATTCACCTGACCCTGATTCCTTATCTCCGAGCTGCTCAAGAACTCAAAACCAAGCCTACACAACATGCTGTCAAACAACTACAAGCAGCAGGCATACAACCCAACATCCTGGTTTGTCGTACTGAAAATCCTCTGCCAACAAGCATCCGGGAAAAGCTATCGCTACTTTGTAATATCAGTCAAGACGCTGTGATTGAGGCCATGGATGCTTCCACAATCTATGAAGTTCCCTTGCTCATGCGCCAGGAAAAGTTAGATGAACAGGTCCTTGCTCAGCTACACTTGCCTCCCACTCCAGCACCTGATTTAGGTTCTTGGGAAATTTTTCTTAACCAACTCAAGCACCCAAAACACACCTTGCGCATTGGCCTGGTAGGCAAATACACTGCCGGTCCTGATGCCTATAAATCTATTCAAGAAGCCTTGATCCATGCAGGAGTTCACCACGCTTGTCAAATAGATTTGCAATTCATCTCTTTTGAAGCATTGCATGGGGACAACCCAGCGCAACTGATGGCTCCTTTGCAGGGACTTTTGATTGCGCCCGGCTTTGGAGAAAGAGGTATAGAGGGGAAAATCGAGGCTATCCGATATGCTAGAGAAAACCATTTGCCACTACTAGGAATCTGTTTAGGCATGCAATGCGCCGTGGTAGAATTTGCAAGGAATGTACTGGGGTGGCAAGAAGCAGCCTCGACAGAGCACACCCCTCAAACGCTTTATCCTGTTATTACCTTGACAGATACGCAACTGAGCGTGGTACAGAAAGGGGGCAGTATGCGTTTGGGAGCACAGAGCTGCCAACTTACCCCAGGCAGCAAAGCGGCCGAAAGTTATGGGACCACATTCATCTCAGAACGACATCGTCATCGCTACGAATTCAATAACAAGTATTTAAAGGATTTTAAAAATGCTGGTATGGTTGCCACCGGTATCCATCCTGAAACCGGACTCGTAGAGGTTATAGAGTTGCTCGGTCATCCTTGGTTTGTAGGTACTCAGTTTCACCCTGAGCTTAAAAGCACGCCACTGCGCCCACATCCGCTTTTTGTCAGCTTTTTGAAAGCAGTCAAGGAACTAGTGTGTTGAAAAAAGTTGCTCATGTGTTTATCGAAAAACACAACGAGACCACTTTTTGAAGTCTATTTCAAAGTTGAATTGTTACTTCAAAGCAAACTGAAAACACTGGCTAGATGCATAAAAAAGCCATTACACGCACACGCGAGCAAGTCTCCTCAACTGAACGTAGTACACGGTCAACAACAGCAAAGCATACTAACAGGTTATGTGCCGAGGTCAATAAAAAACAAACCAACCACAATCGTCGTAGGGTAAAAAAAAATACACAATCAATTCCATGACACGTCTTCTGATAAAATCATCATGATATCGACTCCAAAACTAAATTCTATCAGTGAGGTGCACAACGCTCGAGATCCGTGCATAAGTAAGGAACTATTCGGCAATGCCAAACCATCTTTGCAATCTTCTCTAAGGTGCTTTCGGTGATGGTATACTCCGACCAGCGACTGTAGTGGCGATTTGAGGATCATGGTTACATAACATCCTTTAAAAAAATACATAGTGCCTCCGACGACAAGGCTACCGGTCATCCGCGTGAAATTTGACTCGCAAAAATTCTGATCATGCGCGCCGGACTGCCTATCACAAGAATATAAATGTTTATAATGCGGTGTACGTGCGATAGATAGCTCGTATCCAAATTTTATCTCCCATTTTTTTCACCCGTTACAGAGGATAAAAAAGCCCCTTGGCAGTACATAGGAATCTGTATGTGAGACTCCGTTACAATAATTTCTTCTGGTTTCTCTTTAAATCTATCAGACGCAATAAACCGACCCTGCTGCTTACTGCTCATCAACAAGCCAATTTCTGGGCCAATCGCAGCCGAATGATCCGCATTATAAAAGCCATACCATCCAACGATACCAAACCTAGTATTAAGATTTACACGAGATTCTATTTCACCATCTATCGCTCTACAAATGTCAATGCCATCTACTGTTCCATCCGTGAACAGCCAACCGTACGGTATACCAACCCCGCACTCTATGCCTATTTTTTTAGGCTGCACAGGCTCGGCATAGGCTAGAGAAGCAGATAACAGTAATAGGACTAAGCAGAACAACGTTAGACGTTGACTACGGTTGGTAATACACAACACCTTTAGAGAAAATGAAGAAGGAAGATGTCTTTCGTGGTTAATGGCCATTACCACACAGGCTTTAGAGGCTTTTTAGTTGCAACATAGAATCAACCCACTAAAGCCACTGCATGATGTTGAACCCCAGACTTAGTTCAACAAGAGACGTACTCATAGCCCGCATAGCATGCAAACACTTTTTCGAATCCTCATTATGTTGGTCAGCGTTTTTGAGAGCTAAAAAGTCTGTGATCGGAAACTTAAACTGCCCCATGAGATAGCACCCTGCAGAAAGATCTACTTTCCCTCCCAAGAAGATACTGCCATTCAATTTATAAGATTTTGCTATGTCTACAGACCGCTCCACGTCCATCCTTTGTGCAACGGATATACCACTAGAAGATGTCCACTTAGAAGATAGTAAAATACTGAATTCATAACCCAAGGTTAATCCTCCTTCTTGAACACCTGTCTCTTTATCTATGGTAGCTAGCTTGAGTGCAAGTGGGATATGTAGGTACCGCTCTTCCAGTTTTACTTTAGCCCTACAACGAAAAAAAAGACTGGATTTTTCCTTAGTTCCTATGAACAGACCTGTTTCAGGCCCTATCGCCAAAGTATCGTCTAAAAATGGGAAGCCATAACCGAAAACTGCTCCTAATCGCCAGTTAGGACTCACTTCAATCTTGTCTAATCCTAGTTTCTTGACATCTTCTCTTCCTAGTTTCTTGACATCTTCTCTTGTGAGAGCCCAACCATACGGCGCACCAAATCCTAGTTCAATACCTAATTTCATATTTTGCTTCCAGGAAGGCTGTTGAAAGGGACCAGCCCATACAGGATCAGCAGACATGCAAAGAACCAGCAATAGCCCAATACACCTTCTGATCTTGGGATTATATACTTGATAGCCTCCAAAATTTAGAGAAACCGAATTATGAAGTAGCATAACTGTTTAGATTTAACGATCCACAAGCATAAACTGTTCAGTCAACATTAACAAATACACAACAAAAAACCATCAAGTGCTCCAATACGCTGTGTACCAGGGGCGGGACTTGAACCCGCACGGGCAGCTGCCCACAAGATTTTAAGTCTTGCGTGTCTACCAGTTCCACCACCCTGGCTAACCTACGTCTCATTGATCCGTCGACACAAAAAGCTACTCACGACGAAACACTACCATGCGACATTCTACTGACCTGACTGCAGTTGCTGCGCCATCGGGTAAATGGGGCGCCAGGATACAGGTAACAATCATTAATTTTATGGAGCGAGAAACGGGACTCGAACCCGCGACCCCGACCTTGGCAAGGTCGTGCTCTACCAACTGAGCTATTCTCGCATTGGGTTGATCAATATGTAAAGAGCCCACAAACCACCAAGTAGGGCAAATTTAAGCAAATCGGCAGGATTTTCAAGCACCAGCAAAAGCTCAGCGTACTATGCACGATAGGCATAGAAGGCACCCTCCACAAGTTGGCAAAAGATTAATCATTGTAAGGACTTCATTGGCTTTTATCGAGCAAGGCTTTAAGCTCGCTGAGTTTAAGCAACGCTTCCATAGGCGAGGTAGCATTGACATCGAGATCACTAAGCAGTGACTTGATTTTAGTAAAGGAGGGATCCGCCTCGAAGAAGGACAGTTGGTAGTTGTTTGCAGGGATGTTCTGGATTTTTTTCTGGTATTGTTGGCGCGACTTGTCTTGCTCTAGATAGTGCATAAGCTCATTGGCACGATGGACCACTTGCGCGGGCATGCCTGCCATCCGGGCTACGTGAATACCAAAACTGTGTGCACTACCTCCTGCTCTAAGTTGACGCAAGAAGAGCACTTTGTTATTTACTTCCTTGACAGCTACATTAAAGTTCTTGACCCTTTCCAACGTGTCAGCCAGTTGATTGAGTTCATGGTAATGGGTGGCAAAAAGCGTCTTTGCACGACACTTGGGGTGATTATGTAAGTATTCTACAATAGACCAGGCAATAGATATACCGTCATAGGTACTAGTACCACGGCCAATCTCATCCATGAGCACCAAGCTTCGGTCGCTGAGATTATGCATGATACTCGCCGTCTCGGTCATCTCCATCATGAAGGTAGACTCACCCTTAGCAAGGTTATCAGAAGCCCCCACACGGGTAAAAACCTTATCAACCAAGCCGATGGAAGCACTCTCTGCGGGCACATAAGCTCCTATCTGCGCCATGAGCACAATCAAAGCGACCTGCCGAAGGAGGGCTGACTTACCGGCCATGTTCGGGCCTGTGATGATGATGATTTGTTGTGTTTCATTGTCTAAATAAATGTCATTAGGAACATAGCTCTCGTCAAGAGGAAGTTGCTGCTCAATGACAGGATGCCGGCCGGCTCGAATGATGATGGTCTTGCTTTCGTTAACAATGGGCTTGGTGTAATGGTGCTTTCTAGCCTCTTGAGCAAAGGAGAGATAGCAGTCTAGCTGTGCGAGCACCCGCGCATTTTGCTGAATCTGGGGGACAAACTCTGCTGCATTACTGATTAGTTCCTGGTAGAGCTTTTGCTCTAGTACAGTGAGTTTTTCTTCTGCATGAACAATCTTTTCTTCATAGTGCTGCAACTCCTCGGTAACATAACGCTCTGCATTTACTAAGGTTTGCTTACGAATCCAGTTGGCAGGTACCTTGGCTTTATGGGTATGGGTTACTTCCAGATAATAACCAAAGACTTTGTTATAGGCGACTTTTAAAGAGGGAATACCGGTTTTTTTGCCTTCTTTTTGCTGTATTTGAATAAGGTAATCTTTGCCTGTATGGGCAATTTCTCTCAGCTTATCGAGCTCCTCGTGGAGACCTTCTCGGATCAAGCCACCTTGATTGGTGACTAAGGGAGGGTTTTCCTGGAGCGTTTTCTCAATCTTTTCTAGCAAGTAATCGCACCGTTGCAATTGTTCGCTTAGCTTGAGCAGCAGCTCATGAGCACTGGACTGAAGCTGACGCTGGATCGGTTCTATTTGTTGGAGGGACTTTTTCAAAGCCAACAGCTCTCGGGGATTGACCCTGCCTACGGAAACTTTAGAAATAAGCCTCTCCAAGTCACCAATCTGCCTCAGTGCCTGAAAAATGTTTTGCCATAGTGTAGGGTCTTTTACTAATACCTCTACAGTATCAACCCGTCTATGAATAGCATGGATATCCTTGAGAGGCAACACCACCCACTTCTTCATCAAGCGCGCGCCCATGGGCGTTACTGTCTTATCAAGCACATGAATGAGGGGCACCCCCTCCTCTTGCTGAGGATATAACAACTCCAGGTTCTTGATGGTAAACCTATCCAGCCATACATATTTATCTTCTTCAATCCTGGCAATAGAGGCAATGTGTTTTATTTTTTTGTGCTCTGTTTCCTCTAAGTACCGCAGCACAGCGCCCGCAGCAATGATGCCGAAAGGCAACTTTTCAATGCCAAACCCTTTTAGCGAGGAAGTGCCAAAATGCTCGTTGAGCATTTCATAGGCATAATCAAAGTGATAGACCCACTCCTCCAGACAATGATTGTTGTACTGGTCCTTAAAAAGCGCCTGGAAGTCTTTTTGTTGCTTTTTACTCAGAATTATCTCTGAAGGCTTGAAACTCTGAACAAGCTTATCCGCGTAGGAAGCCATCCCTTGGGCCACTAAAAACTCTCCTGTAGAAACATCCAAAAAGGCAATACCCACCTCATCCTTATCAAAATAAAGCGATGCCAAGTAGTTGTTATGCTTCTGGTCTAAGACCTGGTCATTAAAAGCAAGGCCAGGCGTCACGAGTTCGGTTACACCCCGCTTTACAATGCCCTTGACCAGCTTAGGGTCTTCAAGCTGGTCGCAAATGGCCACGCGGTGACCTGCTTTAATGAGCTTGGGCAGATAGGTGTCCAGGGCATGGTACGGAAACCCAGCCAGCTCAACCGCTGCGGCACCACCATTGGAACGCTTGGTTAAGACAATGTCTAGAATTTTGCTGGTCTTGATCGCATCCTCACCAAAAGTCTCATAAAAATCACCAACTCTAAAAAGCAACAAAGCACCAGGATATTTGGCTTTGACCTGGTGGTACTGTTTCATCAAGGGGGTTTCTTGGTCCTTAGTTACAGATTTTAATTGGATGTTTGTTTTGGACTCGTACTTCATGAAGATCGTTTTGCTATCGTGATCGACAGTATCTCTATTGCCTCCAATGCGCTTCAGGCCATGAATGTACGTTGTAGCCTACTATTGAGACAACTAACTTTGCGCTTCTGATGCCAACCATGGACCGAACATCATGAGAAAGCTAAAAATACACGAGCTACCACGCTTGACACCTGAAGTGTTCCAAGTTAGCAAAAAGACGCCTTTGGTGATGATACTAGACAATGTGCGGAGCATGCACAATGTAGGTGCCGCTTTTCGCGTTGCCGATGCTTTCTTGATAGAGAAGCTCTATTTGTGTGGTATTACAGCCACGCCACCGCACCGGGAGATTCATAAAACAGCCTTGGGGGCTGAGGAGCATGTTGCCTGGGAGCAGGTGCAGGAGACCTTAGCGGTCGTCAAGCGCTTAAAAAAAGAGGGCTATGTCGTTGTTGCTGTGGAGCAGACGGATGCCAGTCAGGCATTGCATTTATTTCCTCATTCCACCACACAACGATATGCTGTCGTATTTGGCCACGAAGTGTTTGGGATTCAGGAGGAAGTACTGTCTGCTTGCGACCTATGCTTAGAAATTCCTCAACACGGCGTTAAGCATTCGCTGAATGTGTCGGTGAGCATAGGAATCGTGGTGTGGGAACTGACAAAAGGGTCAGCACCACGCAACTGACAGCTAGCACACCAAGCAAATTGCTAGAAGTATTTCTTTTTTACTACACCTTAGCCTGTCCATTCCATATTTTGTCGAGCCTTAACAAATAAAACGTGGGGTCAATGAGTTTGTATTCGGGTACAATTTTTGACGAAAGTCTAGTGGGCAAAAGCCCCAAAACAAGATAGCCAAAAAATTACCTGCCATTTCTCTGACCAGGAGCATCAA
>JBJORC010000055.1:0-10931 GCA_046049605.1 Bacteroidota bacterium | reverse complement strand
AGGCTTCCTCTATCTTTTCCCAGGGGATGACCCGGGCTAACAGGTACAGGGGATGTTTTGGATTGAGCTGGCAGTCAAGCAGGTTTTTGAACAGCTCGGTTTGTTGTTGATGGGGAGATTTCCCTAGCCTAACGGTGATATTTTCTGCAAACTTTCGGATTAAACTTATCCTTTCCTTGCGTTTTTTGCTACGCTATTTTGGGTAAATTCTCAAAAAATATCCCTTAACGCATAGTATGCAAAGGTCTCCATCTACGATTTTAGGCCCGTGAGGATCGAGTCGAGACGTTACAGCCCTGTGCGGAGGTTTGTACGTATTCTCCTAACAGCAGCGAAGATTTTTGCCTGCTCTTTGAAGTCAAAAAGTAGGGCCTCACCGATAAAGTGATGCTAACGCACACGGCTCAGCAGCCAGAGCAACAGCAATGAAGCTATGCACCCCCCTGAAACCAGGAGGAAACCTTGGTAGCTACTTCCCAGCAGGGTATTGAGGTACAAAGCCAAGGCGCTAAGGCCAAAGAGCAAGGCAACCTGAGCAATCCCTAGCAGCAACAACAAGATAGCCGCTTTGATCGCCCATGCTACTAATCTTTTTCTGATGTCTTCTTTGAAGCTGTGTAAGCCCTTGGCAAACAGCTTGATGAGCTCTCTGGCCAGCAATTCGAACCCGAGGAGCCGGAAAAGTATTTTTGTCCACTTAATGCGCATAGGTGGGTGGGGTCTGGTAAGCCCACATAAGATAACAGACACTGGTTATTTATTGACCAGCATTAAATAACTGTTGCTTTTCGGATGGAGTCAAGCTTTCGTAGCCTGAGGCAGCCACCTTGTCTAGAATGTGGTCCAAATTGGGTTGCTCTGCAGGTTCATCATACGATTTCTTGACCCAGGGAACAGCACTTCGGTAAGTCACCTTGAGATCCTGCCTAGGCCTTTTGAGGCGCGCCCAATATTGGTGCCACCAGGCATCGCCTTCACACCACTTAACATAAACATACCCTAGTAATGCACCGCCTAGATGGGCAATGCTCGCTGAAGGCTCATCACCGACTAGATTTACCAACGAAAGCAGGACCAAAAACCCAACAATGTACCTGAGCTTGAGAGGTCCCAAAAGAAAAAGCAATAACGAATGCTGCGGGGCCAGCATAGCTGCCGCCACCATAACGGCATACAGGCTACCTGAAAAACTAAGAAGGCTTGTAGGAATCCCCTGGAAGTAGGGAGCTACATTGTATAAAAGCAAAAACAAGAGCCCCCCGGCTAAGCCCCCCAATAGATATAGCGCCACGAAGTGTCGACTTCCTAAACGGTGCACGACTACCTGTCCCAAAGTGTGCAGCAGCAACAAGCCCCACAGGGTGTTGAAAAAGGATGCATGCACCCAAAAGTGTGTCAGCAGTGCCCAGGGCTGCTGCAGATAGGCAGACCACGAAGCGGGCAATGCCAAGCTCTGGAAGAGTGCTGTGTAAGTCGTCTCGTACCCGGATACGACCAACATGATCTTGAGCAGAAGCAGGACAAAGAAGCTAAGGGCATTGAGCAACACGATCTGCATGAGGCCATTCTCAGATCGCCGGAAGTGGGTCCTAACAAAGTAGACAAGATCGCTCATCATGGCATATTCAGTATTCCCGGCATGTAAGTGGACACAGCCATCAGGGCGAATCTAAGGAAAATCACTGATCTTTTTGCTGTGCATAGCCCGGGTATGCACCTTGGACTACCACTTAAGAAGTATTGACTCCAAAGCCTCTGTAGTATTGGACTCTTAGGTGATCTGTGCAAGCGAAGCGGTATCAAAGGGGGCTTGGCTAATAGGGCCACGCTCTGAGTAGAAAAAATGAAGACCCACCTTGATGCCCAGGTAGATGTTGTATGTCGTACCCAGAGCTAGGCTATTGTCTGAATCCCAGGAATCGACCGAGAAGGCAACAGCTCCCGTTTCGTCAGGGTTAAACGAGCGCTCATACTGAACAAAACCACCACCAAGCAATTGATGAAGCTTGCCCATAGACAGAGCATTTGAGGAAGCATCTTACGCACTTTTAGCGACTTTTTGGCCCTGAATCGCTATAGTCCCTGCATCTGGTGTCTTCCCCGCAGGAACCATCAATACACAAAAGAAGGGAGTGTCTCAGCCCGGTATATTTTTTGAGATGGTACCACGCAGTTCAAGGACAGGATAGCCGTTAATGTTTCCTGTGGAATCACGCTGTCAATGGCGATGACGGTGCCCCATCGTTCTTCTTCATATGCTATTCCATATTTCTTGCAGCCGTTACGGGCTGTATGAAAAAGCAAAAGCAGGGTCTAAAGCCAGTATGTGAAGTGCATCATAGCGGAGCTTCTTCGTGTGATACAACTCCCCAAAGTTACATAAGGCCCGCTATCGTACAATGGCCGCATGGCTTATCGAATTTTCTTGGGAAGCACATCGTTCATGCATGGATAATTGGCTACAAAAAAACCACGTCTACGAGGGTGCATTCCCGGGCATGCGCCCGTAAAAGCTCGATTAGCTTGTTTTTGTTGATCTGGAGCTCTTGCCTGAGGGGGGCTGAACTAAGCTGCACAAAGAGCTTGCCTTGCTTGTAAAACATGCGTTCTGTTCTTTTTCGTACTACCTCGGGCATGGCCACTTTCCATGCACAGATCAGTGTAGCTTCCTCCAACTTGTGTCTGTGGGGAGAAAGTTGCCTCATCTGCTGCAGCGCTTCTTGTAGGGTAGTCAACCCTGTGTGCTTCATGGTGTTTCTTCGGAGTTATGCTTCCAAGGTAAATAAATTATCCGTTGTAGTGTGCATACTACGGCACACATGGCTACTTTTATGCTGAAAAAAGGAGAAGGTATTCACAAATTGGAGGTAGTCAGAAGCTACCGTTAAGTAAAGTCCTAAAACCCACCATGGCTGCTACCTCTATTTCCTTTCAAGCCTTCCAACTCAACAAAAAGCTGCTACAAGCGCTCCAAGAGGCGGGCTACACCACCCCTACTCCCATCCAACAAAAAGCCATCCCCTTGATCCTGCAGGGGCGCGATGTGCTGGGCATTGCCCAAACAGGCACAGGCAAGACAGTCGCTTATTTGCTTCCCTTGCTGATGCAGCTCAAGCATGCGACAGGCACTTATCCGAGGGCCCTGATCCTGGCCACCAGCAAAGAGCTGGTCATTCAGATTACGCACAGCCTAGCGGCCTTGGCCAAGTATACCAACCTGCGCCATGTTTGCCTCTACGGGGGCATAGGGCCCACCCAACAAATAGAAGTTGTGAATCAAGGTATCGACCTCTTAGTAGCCACACCTGGCCGGTTGCTCGACTTGTACCACCGCAATGCGCTCCATCTGCGAGCGGTCAAGCACTTGGTCCTTGACGAAGCAGACAAACTCCTAGGCACTGGTTTTTTACCCCAACTCATGAGTATCTTAGAATTACTCCCCAACAAAAGGCAGCACCTGCTCTTCTCCGCTACCATGGCAGCACAAGTCATGAAGCTTTCAGAAGAATTCTTGGCCTGGCCTGAAGAAGCTATTATTACTCCACAAGCTACCCCCGTGGCCACTGTCAGTCAGCAGTGCTATCAGGTACCCAACATAGCCACCAAAGCCCAACTACTCGCTTTATTACTTACTGACACGGCCGCTTTTAGCAAAGTAATTGTCTTTACCCGTACCCGCACAACAGCCGAGCATACAGCTCACTTTTTACGGAGAAAGGCAACGGGAGAAGTGCGAGTTATTCATGCCAACAAAGGACAAAATACGCGGATCAATGCATTGAACGCCTTCCAAGCAGGTACTGTGCGCATTCTGGTGGCTACAGATGTAGCAGCCAGGGGCATTGACGTGAGTCATGTCAGTCATGTCATTAACTTTGAAGTGCCCACCTCGCCTGCAGAGTATGTGCATCGTATCGGAAGAACAGGCAGGGCCGACAACATTGGCCAATCCATCACGCTTGCTAACCAATCAGAAGTATACTACATCCGTCAGATTGAAAAACTGATGCGCCAAAAAATTCCGGTTATTCCGCTGCCACCTTCACTGGTAGTAACTCCCACCAGCTTTGAGGAGGAGCAGGTGATGGCACGAGCAATAGATTGGCAGCGTCAAAAAGAAGACCCCAGCTATCAGGGCGCTTTTCATAACAAGAAAAGAAAGATTGTTACCAAGAAACCGTGCACCAAGAAAGCAAAGTAAGAGCAACTAAATCTTTCATCAAGGGAGAATCGTACCCTGAGCATGTACCTGGGGCCGGGATCGAACCGGCACGATATTGCTACCATTGGTGTTTGAGACCAACGCGTCTACCAATTCCGCCACCCAGGCAGGTACTTTTTAGTGGAAAGTCGGGAAAGATTGCAGTAAACGAGGTCGCGAGTGGATTCGAACCACCGTGGAAGGTTTTGCAGACCTCTGCCTAGCCACTCGGCCACGCGACCCTCATGCACATCGATGAATGGATCTTCAGTATGTCCCCTTGAAGCTGTTTGGGCCTTGTATTCACTCATCACGTTCTGAACTCGCGTCTATTTTTTCTTTTAAGGAAGCCAGGGCTTCGATGTCTCCAAAAGTAGATTCTTCTGCTGTCATGGCATTGCCAGAAGTACTAGAGCGGTTACTTGCTTTTGGTTTGGATGCACCTGAATACTCCTTTTTCTCTGAAAAGACAGCTGTATGAGAGAGTAGAATCCTTTTATTGGTTTTAGAGAATTCAATAACCTTCAGTTCAAGTAGCTCGCCTATTGACGCTTCTTGGCCGTCTTCTTTGATCAAGTGGTGCTTAGGAACAAACCCTTCTACACTATAAGGCAGCACTACCAAGGCACCTTTGTCGAGCTTTTTGCTGATAGTGCCTTGATGAACCGAATCTATTTTAAATTCTTCTTCGTAAGTATCCCATGGGTTTTCTTCTAGTTGCTTGTGCCCCAAGGCCAACCTTTTGTTTTCTTGGTCAATTTCCAGCACGATCGCCTCTACTGTATCACCTGTTTTCAAAACTTCAGAAGGGTGGTTGATCTTTTGGGTCCAAGACAAATCTGAAACATGGAGTAGTCCTTCAATACCCTCTTCCAGTTCTATAAATACTCCAAAATGGGTCATGTTTCTAACAATGCCCTGGTGTTTAGTACCTACGGAATATTTCCCTAAGAGCTCTGAACTAGTCCAGGGATCACATGTAAGTTGTTTGATACCTAGAGACATTTTCTTTTCCTCACGGTCTAGTGTCAGTACCACCGCCTCTATTTCATCCCCTATCTTGATCAAGTCACGAATGTTACGTGGGTATTGCGACCAAGACATCTCTGAAATGTGAACCAGCCCTTCTACACCAGGAATGATCTCCATGAAAGCGCCATAATCTGCTAGGTTAACCACCTTGCCTTTGACCTTAGAGCCTACCTCAATAGCTACTGACAATGCTTCCCAAGGATGTGGTGTAAGCTGCTTCATGCCCAGGGAGATGCGTTTTTTGTCTTCGTTAAAATCAGTCACTACCACTCTCACCTTTTGGCCAAGCTCCAGGACTTCCTCGGGGTGCCCAATCCTACTCCAAGCAATGTCTGTAATGTGCAGCAATCCATCTACACCTCCTAAGTCAATAAATACGCCAAAACTGGTCATGTTTTTGATGATTCCTTCCAGAATCTGCCCTTTCTCTAGGTGACTGATAATGGCACTTTTCTGGCTTTCCAGACTTTTCTCAATCAGTACTTTGTGCGAGACCACCACGTTGTCATTCGCATGGTTAATTTTTACTACTGCCACATCGATAGACTTGCCTACATAGGCATCAAAGTCACGGACGGGCTTGACATCAATCTGTGACCCCGGTAAGAATGCTTCAATGCCATAGATATCTACAATCAAGCCCCCCTTGGTTCTGCGCTTGACCACCCCCCCCTCTATCACCTCGCCATTGTCTACTGAAGCTTGAATTTTCTCCCACCCTCTAACCAGCTTGGCCTTTTTACGAGAAAGCACGAGCTGGCCTTTTGCATCCTCTTGCTCTTCTACATAGACCTCCACTGCATCGCCAGGCTTGAGATCGGGCAAGTCACGGAATTCATTGAGCGATACCAGCCCGTCTGACTTAAAGTCAATGTTAATGATTACATCACGGTTACTGATAGCTACTACTGTACCCTTTACCACCTCGTACTCCTTGATAGAAGAGAGGGTTGCCTCATAGCTTTGGGTGAGTGCTGCTCTTTCCTGATCTGTATATGCTACACCAAACCTGGTGGCAGGGCTAGTAGATTCCCAATTATAAGTTTCTGCCGTTGGATTCATGAGATGAAGGTCCTGTTTTTTTGCGTACAATATGCCGTTGAATAGATATAACTATCTCCAAGGCTTATCCGAGCCAAATTTAGTAATTCTTCTGCCAAGAAAAAACGTAGCGATTGGGCGAGGAGATGAGTTGACACACTGCATTGCCATTTCTTACTGCCAGTGCTCAAGAACACAGGTAAAAGTGCTCAGACCACAAAAGCGCACCCCAATGCATAAAACTGCTCGATTGGCCATACTATCCATGCTACTAGTAGCTGCGCTCGGCACCTCACTTTGGTTCCTGCTGCGCAAAGAAATCTATGTCCCTAAGCCTTCAGGATACCCCCAAATTGTTCTGCTAGCGCACGAATCCCTATACCTTTTAAATTTCTAAACATGCAGTTGTTACACAAGACAACTCGCCTAAAGTCGAAAAGTACTGGATCAACATCTACTATCCAGCGTTTGAAGCAGAGATTCAATTGACTTATAAACCTGTAAAGAATAGTCCTAGACTTTTGCGAGCGTACTGCTCCGATGCTTACAAGCTGACTGCCAAGCACCAAATCAAGGCTTCTGCAATCCAAGAAAAGAGCTTTAAAATCCGACATGGACATACGGTAATCACGGCACAACTGAGTGGCCAAATACCCAGCCAAGTCCAATTTTATACGACCGATGGGACATGCCACTTTTTGCGAGGGGCCTTGTACTTTAACACAGCTTCACAAAATGATTACCTAGAATCCATCATTACGTTCATTAGATAAGAAATCACACACGTGATTCATACAGCTAGAATGGGAATAATGGTGCTGATAGCGGATGCAAGGAAAAACCCCCTGAGTACGGATTACGGGTAGGCCACACGACCTGCGATGCTTCTACCTAATGTGAGTTCGTCCGTATATTCTAGTTCCCCTCCCACAGCCACGCCACGAGCAATGACACTGGCTTTGACAGCACATCCTTTAATTTTTTTAGTGATATAGAACGCCGTAGTATCTCCCTCAATGGTGGCACTCAACGCAAAAATGACCTCTTGGGGCTGCACTCTTTGGACACGCTGTATCAGGGAATCTATTTGTAACTGGTCAGGCCCAATCCCTTCTACAGGAGAAATAATCCCTCCCAACACATGGTAGAGCCCTTTGTACTGGCCCGTATTTTCTATGGCTAGGACATCCTGGATGCTCTCTACCACACAAATAACAGATCGATCGCGGTGCGGATTGGTGCAGATGCTACACACAGATTTATCAGCAACATTGTGACAATGGTGACAGTAGTGTATTTCTGAACGCAACTTGCGCAGCACATCTGTCAGTCTTTCTGTATGCTCTTTTTTGGCTTTCAAAAGAAATATTGCTAGCCGCAAAGCAGTTTTCTTCCCGATGCCCGGCAGCCTGGCAATTTCATGCACTGCTTCTTCGATTAGCTTGGAGGAGTAAAGCATCATCTGGGGTAGGCCCCCTAACACCTAACATTTTAAGGAGGCAAACATACAAAAAATGGCTATAATAGATGTGCTTGCAACGCTATAAAGCTTGCTATTGCCTGTAGAGGATAGTAAATTTAGCCCTGTTTTTGGTGACATATCGCCCAAGGTGGGCGGATGTTATGCCTCCTTCTGGCAGCCTACTTCCAACAACAGCCATGCCTTCAAGGTATAAGAGGGGCCTGTAGCTCAGCTGGTTAGAGCGCTACACTGATAATGTAGAGGTCCGTGGTTCGAGTCCGCGCAGGCCCACGAGAAAGTGTTTCAAGATCTTTCATGTTTTACTGCGCTCAAAAGTGTACATTGATACTAGGCTGAAGGATAGCATATTGGGAGCACACCGATCATCACCGAATCTTAATGTAAGCAACTTACGATCATGAAAAAGGAACTAATGCTACTAGTAGGCGTCTTGCTGGCCACGGGTGGCTGTCAAGGCATGCGCCAGCGCTTAGAAATGATGGAGGAAAAAAGAAGCTGGACAAGATGGTCTTAGTACCTGGTTTAAATCGTTTGTCGATGTTGTAGACGACGAGAAGAGAAGCTGGAGTGCAATACAAGAAGTCCTTGATGAGGGTGGGTCCAATTATCTAAAACAGCCTGTTGAGTTGGAAGACGACTACTACACACCATTACATTATGTAGCCGAAGAAGGTGACCTAGAGGTAGTAGCGGAGTTGATTAACAATCGAGAAGTACTTGTAGATATACAAACAAGTAAAACTGGCAGAACACCACTTCATTTTGCTGCTTCAGCAGGGAAATTGGAGGTAGTAAAGCTACTTGTTGAAGTGCATGGTGCAGATGTCAATGCGCTGGACCAAGAGGGGCAAGCGCATCGCACTATGCTGCTGCGGGAGGACAAGAGGAAGTGAGTGAAGAGATAATTAAATTTTTGGTAAAAAAAGGTGCCGACCTCAAAAAGCTCGTAAAGAATAAATTTTCCGTACTGGCCTTGGCTATCAATGCGGGTAATATCGCCGTAGTACGATACTTAGTAAGTAGTCATCCAGAGTTAATGCCTTCAGAAAGTAGTGGGGAAGGAAAACGTCTTATCAAGCTTGCCGATGATTTGTATGATAGTACTATCTTAAAGATCCTCGAAGAGCATTATCAATCACAAAATACTGCTGACAATACCTGTAAAACTTGTTGCAATGTAACATGACCATTTCCTCCCAATTCACGGCTGCATTACGGAAAACAACGAATGATAAGAATGAGGTGAAGGTAGTTCCGCAGGCGGGAGATGAGCTTGTTGTAAAAAGAAACCAGGAAACAGTTTATAAGATAGTGTATGGATCTGAGGCTATTAGCGATACTTATTACAAAAAATTTTACTTGCCAATATTGCTAAGGGAATGGTGTTGCAAAAAAATAGGTAAGGAACCATATCCTTTATCAAACCGGTTTGCCAGATTTGCGAGCAAGAATAGTCAAGAAAGGCAAGCAAAAAAGTAAGAGGGATAACAAGTCAGAAACACTACAACTACACTTTGCCGCTCGAAAAATACGCGTCAGCATAGACGCCTGAAATTTCCAGATAATACTTTTGCTTCGTTATAGCACATATTTGGAATGCAATTCCAGATTTACAATGATTTGATGCTGAAGAAGAGAAAGGAATACATCTCACTTAGGACGTGAAACTAGCATAATACGCTAAGTTGCTGGCCCACAAAAGGCACTCTTCTCCCCCTTAAAGCACGCATGACCCCTGACTAGCCGGCATGTGCTTCGAGCCTCGCTTGCAGTGCTGCTTTGGTCTGAAACCCCATGAGACGGTCTACCTCTTGACCATTCTTGAAAATGATGAGCGTAGGAATACTGCGTACGCCATACTTCATAGACATGCCAGGGTTTTTGTCTATGTCAAGTTTGCCAATAACAAACTGGCCCGTCGTTGCTTGAGCAAGCTCGTCAATGACAGGTGCAAGCATTTGGCAAGGCCCACACCAGGCGGCCCAGAAGTCGACCAAGACAGGCTGGTCACTTTGAATCGTTTGTACAAAGTTGGCATCGGTAATTTCTAGTGCCCCATTGGATTGTTCGTTGGCCATGTTCTCAGTATTTATTACACGTAGCGTGACAGATCGGAAAATTAAGAGACTACAAAAGTAATGAAAGTTTGCTGCTTGTGTATAACCTTAAAATCGCGACCAACAGACGTTTTAAGCTATTTTTATGGCGTGATATCGCCGTGTCTAGGGGGAAAATGGCTATTAAAACTGCCCAAAGTATTGGTCGTAAACACCATGAAAATTAGCAGAGTTCCAAAAGCGCATTAATACATTCTTTTTTTTATACTGTGTAGGTATAGGGCAAAGCAGACGTAACACAGAAGAACATCGGGAAAATATATTAACAAGTGCAAAGTTACTTTGTGCCAAAAACTACTAAAGGCACCACGAACAGAATAATTGTTGCATACCGCTAGCGGACCAGAAGAGTTCCGTAGGAATACGCTAGTCGTTGCCTGATTTCATAAAATCTTACAATCATGAAAAAAATAATACTAGGAGTCTTGTTGGCCACGGGTGGCTGTCAAGGCATGCACCAGCACTTAGGAATGATGCATGAAGAAGGGAATACTGCGTCAGATGCACGCCATATTTGGTTTAAATCTTTTGTCGATGCTGTAGACAATGAAAATGAAGAAGAGGAGTGGGATGCCGTGGACAAGGTACTCGATGAGGGTCAAAGCAATCAGCAACTAGATGTAACTGTTACATGGCCAGAGGAAAGACAAGAAACGAGACCTTTGCACAATCTACCCAGTTTCTCTCTTCTGACTCTGGAGGCACTTTTTTTAGGGGTTTAGGTTCCCTAACTCCCTCTTTTTGGGGAGTTAAGTGCTCTTGGGAGCACTTTCCCTTCATTTTTCTTACCCTTTGGACATAACTATCCCCGGGAGCCTATATAAGTTGTAGGCCATGGCCTCTAAAACATGCTGTCCGTGGGTCTTCACTAGCCCCACATAACGCGCTGATAGCCTACCAACCCAACGTTTGATGCTCCCAAACACGCACTCTATTTTAGTCGCCCCTTAACAAAGGGGAATTTCATTGCCTACTATGCGATAAGGAATATTTTTTGAATATTTTACCCAAAATAGCGTAGCAAAAAACGCAAGGAAAGGATAAATTTAGTTCAAAA